>JAOZST010000171.1:0-8201 GCA_029939535.1 Desulfobacteraceae bacterium
TAAGATTTAATTTTGTGTTTCACCGAACAATATTACCAAAAAATATTACCAAAAATATCAAAGGATGGGTCAAAATGAGATGGCGGGATTTATATGAAAATCCAGGCTTTCTGACACTGTTTCGGTGGTTTCAACCAGGGTAAAATATAATATTTTCCCATGTTTTTTTCTGAAACTTATATACAAAATTACCTATTTATGTCATAGGTAAACCTTCAAATCAAAATCAAAAAACGAATCTGACCAAGCAGGACAAAATTATTTTTTGCAGGGTGATTAATTTATTACAGGAGATTATTTAGTATATGGAAGAGATGCAAATTTATAAGGTATATCCATCTATCCCAGAACCTTTGTCATTCCTGGATTATCTCGCCAGGAACCTCTGGTGGTGCTGGAATCATGAAGCCATAGAATTATTCCATAGAATCAATCCTGTACAATGGGAAAAAATCGGGAAAAATCCTGTGGCTTTTCTCTCTCTCATATCCCAGAGGAGATTTGACGAACTTTCAAAGGATGAAAGCTTTTTAGGCCATCTTGAACGGGTAAAAACAAAATTTGAAAAAATGTTTTCCTATGTGTCGCAGATTAAAGAGTTTGATCTGGGTCCCAGGGAGACCATTTCCTATTTTTCCATGGAATTTGGCCTCCATGAATCCTTACCATTTTTTGCAGGGGGGTTGGGCATCCTTGCCGGGGATCATTTAAAAGCTTCTTCCACCCAGGGGATTCCATTGACTGGTCTGGGTCTTATGTTCAAGGAAGGTTATTTCAAGCAGTTCCTGGACCATAACGGGTGGCAGCAGGAAACCTATCCCATAAATGATGTGTTTGAACTTCCTGTCCAAAAAGTAATGGACAGTTCCGGGTTTGAAATAAAAATTGAAATACCCGGACCAAATGGTTGGATCCGTGCCCATGTCTGGCAATTGAAGGTGGGGAAAATTAAACTTTTACTATTGGATTCCAATCTGCCGGAAAATCCAGCCGTCATCAGAGATATTACCTCAAGGCTCTATGCCAGCCATGGTGAAATCCGGGTTGCCCAGGAAATATTGTTGGGAATTGGCGGGATAAAGGCCCTGGCTGCCATGGATATCTTCCCCAATGTTTGTCACATGAATGAGGGACATTGTTCATTTGCCGGGCTGGAAAGAGTCTCCACTATCATGGATAAGTATAATCTGGATTTTCAAAGTGCAATTCAAATTTGCAGGAGAAGCTCTGTTTTTACCACCCATACACCGGTTGCTGCAGGCCATGATGAATTTCCAAAGGAATTAATCCTCCCTTATATTCAGCCCTATGCTGAAAAATTCGCCATTTCAGAAGAGGAATTATTATCCTGGGGAGAACCCTATGGCAATGAGAATACAGGGAAATTTTCCATGTTTATTTTTGGTGCTAATTTTTCAGGATATATCAATGGTGTCAGCCGCCTCCATGGTCAGGTGGCCCGCAGTATGTGGCAGTCTCTATGGCCAGGGCACCATGTGAAAGAAATTCCCATTTCCCATATTACCAACGGGGTGCATATTTGTTCCTATATTTCCAAACATAAAAATTCTCTGCTTGAACGTTATCTGTCCACGGACTGGTCAAACAGACTATCCAGCCCCAAGCTTATTTCCAGAATCGATAATATTGATGATGCTGATCTATGGCATGTCCATGAGCTGGACCGGTCCAATCTGGTAAGAAAATGCAGGCAGTTATTATTGCTGCAGCATGAAAAGCGGAATGCACAGAGGAATGTGCTGGATGAATTGGTCAGTGTATTGGATCACCGGGTATTGACTATCTGTTTTGCACGGAGGTTTGCTACATACAAGCGGGCTGGGCTTTTATTGAAAGACGTCTCCCGTTTGACAAAATTGATTATAGATGAGAACAGACCCATTCAGCTGGTGTTTGCAGGAAAGGCCCATCCCAATGATAATGAAGGTAAAGAGATCATCAAAAGTATCGTTGAATTTGCAAGTATCCATGAAGTAAGGCACCGGGTGGTTTTTCTTGAAAATTACGATATTAACATAGCAAGATATATGGTCCAGGGGTGTGATATATGGCTCAATACCCCCCGAAGGCCCAATGAGGCCTGCGGGACTTCGGGAATGAAAGCCTCTGCCAATGGGGGATTAAATCTTTCCATCCTTGATGGATGGTGGTGTGAAGGATTCAGGGAAAACAGGGGATGGGCCATTGAAGAAGGAGATGTCTATGATGACCATGAGTACCAGGATGAGTTGGAAAGCCAGGCTTTGTTCAACCTCCTTGAAGGCGAAGTAATCCCAAAATTTTATGACAGGAAAAGAGGTAATCCTCCTGAAAAATGGATAAAGATGATGAAGGAAGCCATGAAAATGGCCATCAGTGATTTTTCCAGTGACAGGATGGTCAGGGAGTATTCAACAAGGTATTATGTCCCGGCATCAAAAAATTTTAAACTGCTGACAGAGGATTCTGCCGAAAAAGCCAGGGAACTTGCAAAGGTGCAGTCCCGGTTGACAACCCTATGGGGTAGCATTGAATTATCAAAACCCAAAGTTATCACTGATGTTGATTTTACGGTGGGGGATACCTTCAGGATTACCCTTGAGGTTTTTCTGGGCGAATTGATCCCGGAAGAGGTTGAGGTCCAGATCTATCATGGCAAATTAAGGCCTTCAGATCAACTGGAAGGAAGCAGGGCGGAAACCATGTGGCTGCAGGAAACCATCTCCCAGGGTACCCACATATATGCATGCACCATTACCTGTTCAGATTCAGGCCGTTTCGGATATACAGCCAGGGTGATTCCAAAAGGGGATGAGGTGTTAAAAAATACACCAGGCCTTATTACCTGGGCCAATGGAGATGAATAAAATACAGGTAAAATAATCTGGGGAAAGAGAAAATGGCACAAAAACCGAGAATTTTGATTGTAACGCCGGAAGTGACCTATCTTCCCGAAGATATGGGGGAGCAATCCCATTATTCAGCCAAGGCAGGAGGCCTTGCCGATGTGTCTGCTGCCCTGATTTCTGCATTGTTTGACCTTGGCTGTGATGTCCATGTGGCCCTGCCGGATTATCGTTCTATTTTTGATGGACATATGACCAAGCCCCACAGCTGGAAACTTGCAAAAATCAGAAAACGCCTGGAAGAGGAACGGATACATCTGGCTGCTGACAGGGCCTTTTATTACCTGGATAATGTCTATTCCGGATATTCAGACAAAGACCTTAAGGTCTCCCTGGCATTTCAAAGGGAAGTGATGAACAATATTATTCCCAGGGTTCAACCGGATATCATCCATTGCAACGACTGGATGACAGGCTTGATTCCTGCCATGGCCAGACAGCTTGAAATTCCATGCCTGTTTACGATTCATAATATCCATACCATGACATCCACCATGGCGGAAATTGAAGATCGTGGCATTGATGCGGCATCCTTCTGGAAATGGCTGTTTTTAAAAACCCCGCCCTTTAATTATGAAGAGAGTCGGGACTGGAACCGGGTGGATTTTTTAACTTCAGGCGTATTTGCAGCCCATTATGTGAACACAGTCAGTCCAAGATTTTTAACCGAAATTGTCGAAGATCGTCATCCTTTTGTTGAAAACTGCCTGAAAGAGGAGTTGACCAATAAATATTATGCTGGATGTGCCACTGGAATTTTAAATGCTCCTGAACCGGAATTCAATCCAGCTGTTGACGATTTAATACGATATAATTACGGCCCGAAAAATCACAGGAAACAAAAGACCTTAAATAAAACCTGTCTTCAGAAAATCCTGGATCTTGAGGTGGATGAAAATGCAGTAATGTTTTTCTGGCCCTCAAGGCTTGATCCTGTTCAGAAAGGATGCCAGCTGCTGGCCCAGATCATGTATGATATTGTATCCCAATACTGGGATTCAAATCTCCAGATTGTTTCTGTGGCCAGTGGGGAATTTCAGAAACATTTCCATGATATTGTCAGGTTTCATGGCCTTGTGGACAGAGTTTCCATCTGCGGATTTAACGAGGGATTGTCCCACCAGGCGTTTGCTGCCAGTGATTTTTTATTTATGCCCTCTTCCTTTGAACCCTGCGGTCTGCCCCAGATGGTGGGTGGAATTTACGGGACTTTGCCCATTGTGCACGATACAGGGGGATTGCATGATACCATCCATCAGATGGACCCTGAAAATAATTTGGGCAATGGGTTTTTATTTACTGTCCATGATGCCAGGGGGTTGAAATGGGCGCTGGACAGGGCAATGGATTTTCATTTCCTTGATCCAAACATAAAAGAAAAACAAATAAACAGAATTATGATTGAAAGTGTACTTGAATTTAACCATACAAGATGTGCGGAAGAGTATATAAACTTATATGGAAAAATGCTTAAAAGACCATTCCTTGTCTGATTCCGGGATTTTCAATGATCCTTATCTTCTTGCCCATGCAGATAGTATCTCATCCAGGCGGTTAAAAGCTATTGGAATAGAGGAGAAGATAAGGCAGGCTAATAAGGGTTCTTTGCTTTTTTTTGCAGACTTTCACGAGGTGTTTGGACTGCATTTTGATAGGGATGGGGATTCCTGGGTTTTCAGGGAATGGGCTCCCAATGCCCTTGAGATGTTTATTGTCTGGGAAAAAACTTTTTGGCAGAAAAATAAGGATTTTCAGCTTAAAAGAAAAGACAACCATATATTTGAAAGACGATTTTCAAAGGAAACTTTTTCCCACAAGGATCTATTCAGGCTCAAAGTGGTCTGGCCCGGTGGGGAAGGAGACCGCATCCCCACTGCAGCCACACGGGTGGTCCAGGATTTTCAAACTCTTATTTTCAATGCCCAGGTCTGGCAGCCGGAGGAATCATACAATTGGAAGATAAAAGAGTTTTCGCCTCCAAAGGGTCCTCTGCTGATTTACGAAACCCATGTGGGAATGGCATTGGAAGACGGCAGGGTGGGTACCTATACTGAGTTTGAAAAGTACATTCTGCCCCAGATATCAGAAACAGGATATACAGCCATTCAATTGATGGCTATCCAGGAGCATCCCTATTACGGATCATTTGGATATCATGTTTCAAGTTTTTTTGCACCCTCATCAAGATTTGGCACCCCGGAGGAACTTAAAAGCCTGGTTGACGCTGCCCACAAAAGAGGCATCAGGGTGTTTATGGACATCATTCATTCCCATGCCGTAAACAATGAAGTGGAAGGTATTGCAAAATTTGACGGAACCAGGTACCAGTTTTTCCATGACGGACCCAAAGGCTATCACAGGCAATGGGATTCACGATGCTTTGATTATGGCAAACCAGAAGTGTTGAGATTTCTTTTATCCAATTTAAAATTCTGGATCAGAGAATTCAAAATTGATGGTTTTCGTTTTGATGGTATCACCAGTATGATCTTTGAAGATCATGGATTGGGAAGGTCCTTTACAAACTATGGGGATTATTATGGGCCGGATGTGGACGTGGATGCTTTATCATATCTATACCTTGCAAACAGCCTTGTTCATGATATCAATCCTGATTTTATCACCATTGCCGAAGATGTCAGCGGATATCCAGGACTTGCCGCCCCCATTTCAAAAGGAGGCTTTGGATTTGATTTTCGATATTCCATGGGCATCGCGGATTTCTGGATTAAGCTGTTAAAAGAGGTTCGGGATGAACATTGGCCAATGGGTACCCTCTGGCATGAACTGACAAGTAAAAGAAAAGAAGAAAAGACCATCAGTTATGCTGAATCCCACGACCAGGCCCTGGTTGGTGATAAAACCCATATGATGCATCTCATGGGTAGTCTCATCTACACTTCCATGGAAAAGAATAATGCTAGTATGGAAACTTTGAGGGGAGTGGCCCTGCATAAGATGATCCGATTAATTACCATTGCCACGGCCGGCTCAGGCTATTTGAATTTTATGGGCAATGAATTTGGACATCCTGAGTGGGTGGATTTTCCTACCCAGAGGAATAATTTTTCCTTTCACTATGCCAGACGTCAATGGTCATTGAAATATGATCAGGATTTATATTATTCCAGTCTTTTTGAATTTGATAAAAAAATGGTTGCCCTTGTAAAGGACCATAACTGGTTGTCCAGTCCAGGAATGAATCTTTTATGTGTTCATGAAGATGACAAGGTCATTGCCTTTGAACGATGTAAAATGATCTTTGTTTTTAATTTTCATCCTGTAAAGTCTTTTTCAGATTATCGATTTGATACCCCGCCTGGTGAGTACAGGATGATCTTTAACTCCGATGAAATTTTATTTGGCGGGCAAGGCAGGCTTAAACAGGATCAGGTTCATTTTACCCTTTTTGACAAACGGATATCAGAGGAAAGCAATTTATTAAGCCTTTATCTGCCTACAAGGACGGGGATTATATTGAAACTTGTGCCCGGTACAGTAAAAGGATGATACAGATCATTGTAACGATATTGTTGCAATTGTTACAATAATGTTTCTTGAAGTGTTGCATAATGCCCGGGTATAGAATATAGTAATTTGCGAATCAGAGTTCAGATGGATATCGCAATTAAAGACCGATAAATTATTGTTACGAGTAAAACAGGAGGTGGTTGTGGCTTTTAGCTACCGAATTCGTCTTTTGATCGTCCTGATAAGTCTTGGTATAATTGCAGGGGGGGGGCTTATGGTTAAAAAAGTCTTCATTCCTGAATCTTTCGGGGTTTACGGCCCTTACAGGGCAGATGCCATTGCCGAGGCAGCCCTTGTTCCCATCCGGCACGGAACCAATACATCTTGTTTCAAATGTCATGCCCATGAGGCAGAAATCCATAAAAAGGGACGTCATCAGACCATATCCTGCGAGTTCTGCCATGGAACCTATGCAGATCATGTGGCAGATGGAAAAAAGATTGGAACCCTGCCCGTTAAAAAAGAAAAAGAGATTACCACCCTGTGCCTCAGATGCCATAACACAGAGATCAAGGCAAGGCATGAAGAAGTCATCAAAACCGTTGCCATGCCGGACCATCTCAAGGACCAGCATGTGAAAATTACCCATAACTGTAATCAATGCCATTATGTTCATGCACCTTTGAAGTATATTATCCGGGCAAAACAGATAACAGGATTGATGGAGGCAGGATCATGAAAATTTTAAATCCCTCCCCTGAAATGGATCGACGGTCGTTTGTTAAAAAAGTATTAAATGGAACCATTGCCGGGTCTTTGTTTCTGGCCTGGCCCATGGGGGGAGGCAGTCTTGAAACCCCTGAAGAGATTCCGGGAATCAAGGGCAAAGACTATGATATCCTTAACCAGGAATTTGCCTTTATCGTGGATATTACCCGATGTATCGGCTGCGGGTCCTGCTGCGTTGCAGACAAACGGGAGTACAATGTCCCTGACGGCAATTACCGGACCTGGGTTGAACGGTATGTCAAGGGATTCAGTGACAAGCTTTATGTGGACAGCCCCCATGGCGGACTGGACGGATACCAGCACCCCAGGACAGATATTGAGGAAGAAATAAGGGATACTTTTTTTGTGCCCAAGCTTTGTAATATGTGCAAGGAAGCTCCATGTGTGCAGGTGTGCCCGGTGGGAGCCACGTTTATATCACCTGACGGGTTTGTCCTTGTGGATGAAAAACGATGTGTGGGGTGTGCTTATTGCATTCAGGCCTGTCCCTATTCCGTCCGGTTTTTAAATCCCATTACAAAGACTGCGGAAAAATGCACCTGGTGTTACCACAGGGTCAGAAAAGGTTTGTTACCGATTTGTGTCGAGGTCTGTCCCACAGGTGCCAGGAAATTTGGCTCCATGAAGGATGAGACATCTGAAGTCTATAAAATTTTGAAAGGTCCTGGTGTTTTGACTGTTCTTAAAAAGGAAATGGGGACCTTTCCCGCGCTTTATTACAAAGGCGCCAGAAGGGAGGTGGTCTGATGGATGCAGTGCATAGCCCGGCAGCCATGTTGGTTACCAATTATGTGTTTCCCAATGATCTTCATGTTCATTGGAGTATGATGATCGTCCTTTATCCGTATATCACAGGCCTTGTGGACGGAGCATTTATCATAGCAGCCCTTTATTATCTTTTTGATATTAAAAGCCTGCGCCCTGTTGCAAGGTTTTCTCTTTTGTTTGCCCTGGCTTTTCTGGCCATTGCCACCCTCCCGCTTTTACTCCATTTAGGAAGGCCTGAACGAAATTTTAACATGCTCTTAACCCCCA
>JAOZST010000172.1:0-8197 GCA_029939535.1 Desulfobacteraceae bacterium
TACACTTTGATAGAAGGGTGGACACATAGGTTCGCCCCCCTATAACTCTCTATATTTAAAGACTGCAAACATTATACCAAATATGACTTTCGCTTTAGTAATTTTAATATATCATAGTTATAACAAAAAGCAATTTGAGATATTACAAAGATTTCTCAATTAATAACATATTTATGACATAATGGCAGTCTCATGACGGGAAATTTTGTTCTATGAAAACAAAGCTTGAGATTTAAAAATTATTACATAATAAATCCATGCATTCTACTATATAGAAAAAAGAAAAACCAAATCTAAAAAGTTTGCTTTAACATATATTGGAGACAAAAACCATTGTAGAAAATACAGTTTTAATCATTTTTTTATTCAGGCTTTATTTGGCTCCAGACCATTTAAAAGCAAATTATCAATAAACCTGAAAACGGTTCCTCGATAAAATACTTATTAGTCGTGCAAATCCGGTGGGATATCTGTATCATCAGGGGGTTTGGTATAGGTCCATGCCGCATACAATCCTTTTCGTCAATGGCTGTAAGAAAGACGATTTTGTCTTTCACAAAAGTCATTCCATACAACTGAACAAATTGAACATAATCTTTGAAATGATTTTTTATTATCAGTGACACTTGTTTGAAAAACATTGCTGGGGGTAAAACAGCGGTTACAGCTTTGTTTGCATGCAAATTTTGATATTCAGATATGATGAAATTGGCTTTTTACCTTAAAAATATAACATAAGGTTATATAAATTTAAAATTAGTATTTTGACTTATCGTAAAAAAAACCAGATAGAGATACAAAAGGTGAACCTGAAGAACCATATTTTTTTGAAAGGGCAAAAGGCTGTACCGGCTTTAACACGTGCATTAAAAAAACAAGAGGAGAGAATCATGAGAGATCAGGCCAGGGTCGTTATCATAGGTGGTGGTGTTTTCGGAGCAAGTGTGGCATATCATCTGGCCAAAGCCGGCTGCACGGATATTGTCCTGGTGGACAAGGGTGAATTAACCAGCGGGACGACGTTTCATTCCGTTGGTCTGGTTTCCCAGTTCAGGACTTCGCCCTCTTTGATGAAGATAATGAACTATACGATCAAATTATTTAACGAGCTGAAAAAAGAGGTTGGAGAAAACCTTGGCTGGCATACTGTGGGAAGCCTTCGCCTTGCATCCAGTAAAGAACGATTAAAATCGCTGCGACGAGAGGTCAGCCGGGCAAGAGCCATTGGGATAGAAGCTCAGATCATCACTCCTTCCGAGGCACTTGCAATAGCTCCTTTTATGACTGATGAAGATCTTCATGGCGCAGTCTGGGTTCCGGATGACGGCCATATTGATCCCAGCTCCATAACCTATGAACTGGCGCGCCAGGCAAAGAAAATGGGCGCTGAAATCAATATAAATGTTCGGGTGACTGGTATTGAAAAGGATTTAAACGGGCAGGTAACCAAAGTCATAACAGATAAGGGTGAGATCCTGACGGAATGTGTTGTCAATGCGGCAGGAGAATGGGCACCGCGTATCGGCGCCATGGTGGGTGTAAATATTCCCATGGTGCCGTTAATGCACCAATATCTGACCACCAAACCCATCCCGGGACATGAGCTTCCTACTGACACACCCGTGATAAGAGATCCGGACAAATTGTTTTATTGTCGTGAAGATGTGGGATCTTTTCTTATTGGTGCATTTGAAACCAACCCCAAAGAATGGGCAGCTAAAGGCGTTCCCTGGGAATTCACCCAGGAACTTCTGCCGGCAGAATGGAATTTGTTTGAGCCTGTCATGGAGATGGCAATGGCAAGATTACCGATTCTTCAGCAGGCAGAGGTGATCGAGTTGATTAACGGACCAGATGCCTTTACACCGGATGGTCATTATGCTTTGGGTCCTGTTCCGGGTGTAAAGGGTTTCCTGGTTGCAGCCGGTGGTTCAATCAATGGTATTGCCGGTGCAGGCGGTGTTGGTAAATTGATATCTGAATGGATTTTAGAGGGAGAACCCTCCATCGACACCCATGAGATGAATGTGAGGCGGTTTGGGCCCCATCTTAAGCATCTTGATTATGTCACCCAACATTGCCGGGAGGTGTACCGCAATTATTACCACCTTCATTTTCCCAATGATGAAAATGAATGGGGTCGTCCCTTACGAACCAGTCCTTTTTACCCGCGGCTCAAGGAATTGGGTGCTGTATTTGGGGAGAAAAACGGCTGGGAACGGGTGAATTATTTTGATCCGGGCAAACCCTGGCGACAGGCCGGCTATGATCAGAAAAACTGGGGCTGGGGAAAGCCCGCATTTTTTGACCAGGTTAAAAAAGAGGCGCTTTCTGCCCGAAACAAGGTTGCTGTTCTTGATATGACCTCATTCGGCAAAATCGATGTTAAAGGCAAAGACGCCCTGGATCTGCTGCAGATGCTTGCCATTTCTAATGTTGATAAACCTCTGGGATCAATTACCTATACCCAGTTTTTAAATGACAGTGCGGGCATCGAAAGTGATGTCACAATCTGCAGAATGGCCCAGGATCATTTCAGGATTATTTCAGGGACCTCATTTGTTTCCAATGATATTGGCTGGATAAAGCTGCATGCCCAGGAAGGCAAAGATGTGACAATTCAGGATATGACAGATGAGTTTGCCTGTTTAAGCCTGTTCGGACCCAATGCCAGACAGGTGCTTGAAAAAATTACCCAGGCAGATGTGTCCAATACGGCCTTTGCCTATCTGACGGCCAAATATCTTGAAATCCATAATATTGATGTATGGGCCCAGAGGGTCAGCTATACAGGAGAGCTGGGATGGGAGCTCTACATGGCCAATGATGGGGCACTGACGATCTGGGATGCCATAATGGAGGCGGGTAAGGAATTTGATATCACCCCTATTGGGTATAAAGCCCTTGATGGTCTCAGGATTGAAAAAGGCTATCTGTACTGGAGCGGCGATATTTCTCCCAGTGACAACCCCCTTGAGGCAGGCCTTGGGTTTGGTGTGGATTTTAATAAAAATGAGTTTATCGGAAAGGCAGCACTCCTGAAAATAAAGGAAGCTGGTTTAAAAACAAAACTATGCGGTCTAAGTCTTGATGGCGGTCATTGTCTTTTTGGTGGCGAGTCTGTTTACTATGGAAAAAATATCATTGGTCGTATCCGAAGTGCTGGTCACGGATATAGCGTAGGAAAAGACATTGCCCTGGTATATCTGCCCCATGATTTGTCTGAACCCGGCACTAAACTTTACGTCGAAGTGATGGGGAATCGCATTGAATCCCAGGTGGTATCATTGCCTTTAATTGATCCCAAAGGAATAAACATTCGCTCTTAATACCAAAATCAGGTAAAGCATATGCTGTAATCATCATTTAATAGTATAGGAATTTGCAGTTAGCTAACAGCTATTGGCTAAAAACTAACTGCCCGCGCGCTAATCTAATATAGGAGATACAACGGTGAGGAATCAGGCAAGAATCGTGGTTATTGGTGGGGGTATCACAGGTTGTAGTGTCCTGTATCACCTTGCCGATGCAGGTGAAAAAGATGTGGTGTTAGTGGAAAAAGGGGAACTCACTTCAGGGGCCACCTGCCAGGCTGCAGGCATGCTGACCCAGTTCAACACCTCACAGACCATAATGCGCATGCGGCAATACAGTGCAAAGCTGTATAAAAGCCTGAGCGCCTTCAGTGAGGTGGGAAGTGTTAATATTGCATCGAGCCCGGAAATGCTGAAAACATTTCAGCGCAATGTGAGTCGTGCAAGGGGCATTGGCCTTGATGTGAGCATTATTTCAGCAAAGGAAACCATGAAATTGCTGCCCTGGGCATCTGATGACAGTCTTTATGGTGCGTTTCATCTGCCCGGGGATGGTTATATCGATCCCCACATAACCACCCATGCAGTGGCCAAAGCAGCCACAACGCTCGGCGCACAGATCTTAATCAACACCCGTGTCACGGGTATCGGATTATCCTCAAAGGGAGAAATCTGCAAGGTTATTACAGATAAGGGTGAGATTGAATGTGAAATCATTGTCAATGCAGCCGGCATATGGTCCGCTCAAATTGCTGCAATGGCAGGAATTCAAATCCCCTGTACGCCGGTTGTACATCAACACATTGCAATGGAAGGGGTTGCCGGCAGCAAGATCCCGGCGGACAGCCCAACATTCCGGGATTATGATTATCTGGTCTATGGCCGCCCCGAAGGCGGAAGTTACCTTGTGGGAGGCTGGGAGATGTATCCCAGAACGATCTGGATAGATGGCACGCCCTGGGGGCATGGTTCTTCAGAAGTACCCAATGATTTTGATCTGTTTGCTCCCATGCTGGAAGATACCATCAAACGATTTCCCTTTCTGGGTGATGCCGGCATGATTCGTCTGGTTGCCCACCCGGATGCGTTTACACCGGATGGAGGTCCTTTGCTCGGCCCCTGGCCCGGCCTGAAAGGATTCTGGATGGCAGCCGTGTCCAATATGCAGGGTTTTGGCGGGGGGGGCGGTATCGGTAAAACCATTGCTGAATGGATCACCCAGGGCCAGACCGAATGGGATGTGTTTTCTTACAGGGCATGGCGTTTCAGTAAGTATCACCATCAACCGCCCTATGCTACCGAATGTGCCAGGGAGATTTACAGGTATTATTATCGCACAAAGTATCCCCATGATGAATCTGTATCCATGCGTCCTCTTCGAATGAGCCCCTTTCATCACCGGCTCCAGGAGTTGGGTGCCGTTTTTGGAAGTAAAAACGGTTGGGAGCGTGCCAATTATTTTGATCCTAAAAAATCATGGCGCAGGGCAGGCGAGGATCAGCGGGACTGGGGTGGCTGGGTCAAACCTGACTTTTTTGAAAATATGGCGGCAGAGTCAGATGCGGTTCGCAATCGAGTCGGCCTTTTTGATATGAGTGGATTTGGCAAGATTGAAATCAAAGGCCCGGGGGCATTGCCCTTACTCCAGCGACTAGCAGATAACGAACAGGATCGCCCGACAGGATCGGTTAACTATACACAATTTCTGAATGACCAGGGCGGTATTGTCGCAGATGTCATGATTGTTCGCCTGGATTCTGAACACTTTCGCATCATCACGGGTTCAGCCCTGATTGATTCTGACCTGGGATGGATCCGAATGAATCAGAAAGCGGATGGCCTGCCCGTTGAAATTAATGATGTGACTGAAAAATATGCTGTAATTGGCCTTTGGGGACCCAATGCCAGAAAAGTGCTGCAAAAAGTCACCACAACGGAAATATCCAACAATGCCTTTGCCTATATGTCTGCTAAAAATATTGACATAGGTGCAATGCCCGTGTTTGCCCAGCGTGTCACCTATGTTGGTGAACTGGGCTGGGAATTATACATTCCAGCAGACAAATCCATTTTTGTATGGGACAAGCTATGGGCAGCCGGCCAGGAGTACGGGATAAGACCCTGTGGGTTTAAGGCCATAGATTGCCTTCGGCTGGAAAAGGGTTTTTTGGCGTTCACCAGCGATATCACACCTTTGGAAACCCCATTTGAGGCAAGGCTGGATCATTTTATAAAAATGGAAAAAAAGGAAGATTTTATCGGAAAACAGGCTCTTATTACCCTTCAAAAGCAAGGGATAAAACAGCGGCTCCATACCCTGATAATCGGAGGTGAAGAATATTTGACCTTATACGGGGGTGAAGCCGTTACCTTGAACGGAAAAACAATTTCACGACTGCGAAGTGCAGGATACGGACATCATGTTAAAAAAAATATAGGATTTGCATATCTGCCTACAGATGATATGGAAAATAAGCCTGAATTGATGGTGGACGTGTTGGGAAAAATGATACCAGCAAGGGTTGGGCCTGATGTTTTATACGACCCCAAAGGCCGTGCAATCCGAAAATAGTATTATTAAACTCCATGCTCGGACGGCTAAAGCACATCATGAAGAGGGCCAGCATCCTTATCACCCAGTTTGCTTTCCTCTTTTATATCGTATGCACAAAGAGCACCTTCGATAACTTTTCCATATTCTTCCAGCTGAGGATCATCTGCCATTTGAATTGTTGTGAATCTGGGTATTTTATTATATTTTCTTTTTGGCTTTTGATAATATGAACACCCCGTACACATTTCAGCACTGCGGGATTCTCCACAGCAAAGGCTGCATATCATTGTATCAGAAACAATGCATTTCCTCTTACCTTTTCGTGAAGAGTTCTACAAATTACTTGTCCGTATTTATCAGCTTGAGCTTTCTCCACAAGGCTCCACGGCTGATACCTAATAGTTCGGTAGCCCTTAACTTGTTTCCCTTTGTCAATTTCAGGGCTTTGAGGATATGATTTTGTTCCATTTCATTGAGCGTAAGAAATTGTTTGTCTCCAATTGAAACGGAAGACTTTCTTTTTTCACTAAAGCGTTCAGGAAGGTGCTGGAGTTCTATGGTTGTGCTATCTGCAAGGATTACAGCCCTTTCGATAATGTGTTTCAGTTCCCGAACATTTCCTGGAAAAGGATACGTCATAAAGATGGAAAACACTTCATCTGTAATGAATTTGATCTTTTTTTTAAATTCTATATTTAATTTGTCTAAAAAATAATAGCAAAGAGGAGCAATATCCTCTCTGCGATTTCGCAGAGAAGGCATTTCCAATGAAATGGTATTCAATCTGCGATATAAATCTTTATTAAATTTCCCTTGCACCACTCTTTTTTTAAGATCGTGATGGGTAGCAACAATAAATCGAATATCCATCAACGTTTCAACTTTATCTTTGGACAGCCCCAGAGTGTTGCTATCTATTATTCTTATCATTTCACGTTGGGTCTGCTCGGGCATAGTTTCAAAATTATCCAGCAGGATCGTTCCCACAAACCCTTTCTGGGTTGTTCCGGTTTTTTGTAAATTCTGATGGGAGAAGGGTTGATCCAGGGAACTTAAGAGTTCCTTGAAATGAAAATCATTGCTGAAACAACTACAGCTGAATGCCAGGAACCGTTGATCTTTCCTATGACTCAGTGCATGGATGACTCTTGCAATTAATTCTTTGCCCGTGCCTGTTTCTCCCTGAATGACGATGGTACAATCCAGCTCTGACAATCGCTTAATCTTTTTCCGCAACCCCTGCATTTCAGGGGTTTCACCGATAATTCTTGGCAGATCACCAAAACTCCTGCCAATTGAATCAACATTACTTCCTGGGATATGCTTATCAATTTCCTGTTTGTATTGATTATGCAAAACATCAATCCGGCTGGGAGTATAATCATCTTTTTTATACTCGTTGCCGGATTGAGAAATCGTGTTTGAAGAGGAAGGGTTAATGACAACCACACTGCCCTGGCTGTTAAATTCTTTGATCAAATCCCAGAGGTCACCCATGGAATCTTTTTCAAAATAGTCAGAACCAAGGGCTTTGGTTTCCTTTTGTATTGTTTTGCTTCCATATCCGGTCAGAAGAATTGTTTTCAGGTCCGGGGTAATTTTTTGTAACTTGGATATGGTCATCAAACCATCCATATCCGGCATTTTCAAATCAACAATGGCCAGATCAAGCTGAGTTTTCCGGGATAGTTCAACAGCTTTTGTACCGGAAGATGCTTTCACAACCTCAAACCCCATCAGGGCCAGGCGCTGGCCCATGGAATTCAACAGCCTTTCTTCATCATCTACAAGCAGAATTTTTTTTACAGGATTTATCATTTACTTTTTTTTTTGCTACCTTCAATTTTTAAAGCATCTTTGTGATCACCACCTTCAGCCATTCCAGCTGCAGCCATTGTTGTTTCAAGGGTATTAAGAATCTTGCGGAAAAAACCCCAGAAACTTCCCATATCTTCTTTCTCAAAGTAGGAAGAATTAAGGGCCTGGGTAGCCTCTTTGAGCTTTTCATCCCCATGGCCCGTCAATAGCATTGTCTTAATAGCCGGGTCAATCTTTTTCAATTGTGTAATCAGGACCAGACCTTCCATATCAGGCATTCTCTGGTCAACAATGGCAAGATGTATCCTATTGCTTTCCATAATTTCCAGGGCTTCTTTCCCGTTGAGTGCCGTCAAAGGTTCATGGCCTTTTAATTTTATTCTGTCGGTCAGGGCCTTAAGAAACCTGGGGTTGTCATCCACAAGCAGAATATTAATTTTCCCCAGAGAAATATTAGCCAGAAAATCCCAGAAACCGGAAATATCTTCTTTGTCAAAATATGCAGAGTTAA
>JAOZST010000173.1:0-8165 GCA_029939535.1 Desulfobacteraceae bacterium
CTAAATGGGTTTTTCAAACCTGGTTAATCATACAAACCACAATAAACATAACACACTATAGTTTTTTATTGAAAAAGTCAAGAATGTTCATGGTTCAAATCAAGAAAAAATTCAGGCTATTTTACCAGGGATTCAAAAATATGGTATTCCTCAATGTGATAATGGGGTTCAGGGTAGATGGCAATTGGTTTGGAAAACTGCTTTTCAAGGGAGGCGATCAAATGTTTTTCACTGCCGTGGAAGAGCTGGGCAATTTCCGGATGAACCCTGACAGTGAATCGGTTCCCCATGATATCACCGGCTTCTGAGACCAGGTCCCGGAAAATTTTGTGGCAGATGGATTTGCCGGAAAGAAGGTGGCCGTTGCCGTTGCAATAGAAGCAGGGTTCACAAAGGGTACGGGTCAGGTTTCTCCGGGTCCGTTTCCGGGTCATCTGTACCAGGCCCAGTTCGGTCAGGGGCAGGATGTTTGTCTGGCTTTTGTCATTTTTCATGGCCCCGTTCATGCGGGACATGACCTTTTCCTTATGGGATTCTTTTTTCATGTCAATGAAATCAATGATGATGATGCCGCCGATATTGCGTAAACGGATCTGGTAGGCAATTTCTTTGATCGCTTCCAGGTTGGTTTTTAAAATGGTCTCATCAAAATTATGTTTGCCCACATACCTGCCTGTGTTGACATCAATGGCCACCAGGGCTTCGGTCTGTTCAATGATAATATATCCCCCGGACTTGAGCCATACTTTTTTCTTCAATGCCCGGGCCACATCTGCCTCGATATTATAGGCATCAAAAATGGATTCCCGGCCCTGGTAAAGTTCCACACTCAGATTCACGTCGGGCATGAGTCTTTTCAGGAAATTCCGGACGTTTTCATATTCTGACTTTGAATCAATGATTAATTTATCTGCTTCATCTGCCAGAAGGTCCCTGACTGCCCGGAAGGTCACGGTAAGGTCTTTGTATACCAGGGATGTGGCGGACAGCTTCTTGCTCCGTCCAAGTATGTCTTCCCAGGTGTTATTGAGAAAATTCATCTCTTTTTCAATGGTGGCCTGGTCAATACCCTGGGCCTGGGTCCTGAAAATATACCCGATTTTGTTTTTTCTGATGGACAGTAGAAGGTCCTTGAGCCGGGTTCTTTCGGTTTCATCTTCAATCCGTTTGGAGATGCCTATGTGATCCACCGTGGGCATGAGCACCATGTACCGCCCGGCAAGGGAAATATGGGTTGTGATCCTGGGTCCTTTTGTTCCAATGGATGATTTAGCCACCTGGACCAGTATTTCCTGGCCTTCGGTCAGAAGATCTTCAATGCTGCAGTCCATTGCCATGGAAGGTTTCCAGGAGTCTTTTTCCATTTCCGCATTTTCCATGGGGTTTTCATCTACTTCCGCATCCTTTTCAACGTCTGTATCCTGTTCAAATTTCTGATACATTTTATGGCTTGCCGTGTCCAGGACATCATCCACATAGATAAATGCTGCCTGGTCAAATCCTATGTCCACAAAGGCTGCCTGCATTCCTGGAAGGACCCGCTGGACCCTTCCTTTATAGATGTTTCCGGCAATGCTGGTTTCATCTTCCCTTTCAATAAAAACTTCTACAATGGTACCATTTTCAAGGAGTGCGACCCTTGTTTCATGGGGTGCTGAATTTACAACAAGCTCTTTTAACATGGGATCATCCTTGTTTTATTTTTCTTATTTTTGCGGTGTGAATATATTCTTCGTCAAAGTTGAAATATTTTTTCAGCACCTCTGTGGGCCTGATGGTTCTTTCATTGTATTTCTGTAAAACCATTTTAATATTTGTTTTATCAATTAAGGAAATTGAATGAACTGATTTTCTCAGATCTGTTTTCCGGATTTTTCCTTTTTTGCTGATATCTTCAACCATAAATTCAGATAAATTCATAAACCTGTCAATGGTTTTTTGATTTATGCTTTTTTGATCCTGGGCTGTGGAAAATCGGATTTCATAGCTGGATTTTGTATTTTCCTTTTGTCTGGCCTTTACATGGTGGCGGCATTCAATGATAGTAAGTCCCCGGGGAAGAACGGCATTCAAGGCTTTTTTGATTTTTTCCGGCTGGCTGCCTTTTTCAATGAAGAGAAAAAGTGTCTCTTCCTCACTTTCCATGCCCAGGGGCAGGGCGTTTTCAAAGGAAATTTTCATTGAGGGGTTGAAGCCTTTGGAGTATTTAACTATGAGGCCGGCCCTTTTTACTGCTCTCTGGAAGATGGTGGCAAGCTCCAGATGACCGAAAAATCTGGCCCTGTCCAGCTTTGAAAAAATAAGATCAAATTTACCAAAGGCATCATCCGGCAATATGGTTGAAGAATGAGCCATATTGCCGGGGAATGGATATGATGCACCGGCTATAGAATCAGGCCCGGATAAATGTTCAGGCTTCACATCCTGGATAATGGGCTGGATCTTTTTAAAGTCGCAGACCCCGCAACCCGTGCACTCATGATCCCGGCAGTCCGGTGTCAGAACTAGGTCTTCAGCCTTTTGGAATTCCTGGTGCATGAATTTTTTTGACACGCCTGAGTCAATGTGGTCCCAGGGAAGGGCTTCGTTTTCTGATCGTTGGCGGGAGGTATAAAATAGAGGATCAATTCCAGTTGCCTCAAAGGCTTTTTGCCACAGGGAAAAATTAAATTTGTCGGTCCATCCGTCCAGACGGCATCCATTTTCAAAGGCTGCCACAAGCAGGGGGGCGAGTTTCCTGTCTCCCCTGGCCCAGACACCTTCCAACAGGCTCATTGAGGGTTCCTGCCATTTTAGTTTAACCTTTGGGTGTCTCAGGTTGTCTTTTAAATACTGGAGTTTTTCCTTTGTCTGGGAAAGGGTCATCTGGGAATGGCGCTGGAAGGGAGTATGGGCCTTGGGGATAAAACTTGTGACAGATACATTAATGGCCTTTTTCCCCTTGGCATAGGCTGCTGTCAATTGGGTGGACAAATCACAGATGCCCTGGATATCCTCCATCTCTTCAAAGGGCAGGCCCATCATGAAATAGAGCTTGATATGTTTCCATCCAAGTTCAAAGGCGTTTTTCACTGTGTCTGTGATGTTTTCCTGGGTGAGGTCTTTGTTTATGATATCCCTCAGCCTCTGGGTGCCTGCTTCCGGGGCAATGGTAAACCCTGTTTTTCGAACAGTTTTAATCAATTCCATGAGTTCAGGGGTCAGTCTGTCCGCCCGTATGGAAGGCAGGGAGATTGCATTGCAGTGTCCCTGGTTTAAATCCAGTAATTGCTGCATCAACAGGGGAAGATTTGAATAATCCCCTGTGCTTAAAGACAAAAGAGAAATATCTGAATACCCTGTGGATTTTAAAGAGGCCTTAGTAATTTCCAACAGGTCTTCCATGGACCTCTCCCTTACTGGGCGGTAGATCATACCGGCCTGGCAGAAGCGGCATCCCCTGGTGCATCCCCTGGCAATCTCCAGGCGCAGCCTGTCATGAACAGGCTTGGCATAGGGGACAATGGGGTCAATGGGGAAATTTTCCATGGAGAGTCCAGGCAGAAAAGCCCTTTTAATCCTGGTATAATCTTCATAAAGTGGAGTCAGGGTCTGGATGCCATTTTCATCCCATTGGGGAGTAAAAAACGACGGGACATATACCCCGTCTATTTTTGACAATATTCTCAGCAGGGTCTTTTTATTATTGTCCCCCAGTTTTTTGAATTCAATGACCTTGTCTGCAATCTCCTTTACAACCTCTTCTCCGTCTCCAATGACAAAGGCATCAAAAAAATCTGCAAGGGGCTCAGGGTTAAATGCGCAGGGGCCGCCCCCGATGACAAGGGGAAATACTTCATCCCTCTGGTCGGCATAAAAAGGGATATTGGAAAGGGAAAGCAGGGTCAGGATATTGGTAAAATTCAGCTCATACAAAAGACTTATGCCGATGATATCAAATTGTGAAAGTTCCCTTTGAGACTCCATGGACAAACAAGGGATGTTTTTTTCGGTCATGAGTGCTTCCATGTCCTGGGCCGGCGCAAAAAATCGTTCAGCTGCAATGTTTTCCTGTTTATTCAGGATTGAGTATAAAATCTGGAGGCCGAAATGGGATGTCCCTATCTCATAAAGATCTGGAAAGGCCAGGGCAAAGGTCAAATCCACCTGATCCAGGTCTTTTTTTACGGCATTGATTTCATTACCCGCATACCGGGTGGGAGTCTGGACCCGTGCCTGGATCTGAGCAAGGATGTCTTGATAATTTTGTTTATGCATGATACTGATTTTATAAAAATTTATAACCTTTAAGTTGTTGTATATAATCAAATTTTTAAATATATTATTTTTTGCGGGAAAAGGCAATGAAAAGAACAAAAATCAATATCCTCAGAAACCTTGATTCAACACCTGGGCAGGTTATTATCAAGGGGTGGGTCAGAACTAAAAGAGATTCAAAAGAGTTTTCCTTCATGGAAGTCAATGACGGATCATGTCTGAAAAATATTCAGGTAGTTGCAAATAATGATCTTGAAAATTATTCCCAGATTCAAATGGTCACCACAGGCACAGCTCTGTCTGTGACAGGCGATCTGGTGGAATCTCCGGGAAAGGGTCAGAAATGGGAAATCCAGGCCAGCGACGTTGAAATCATCAGCATTGCTCCGGAATCATATCCCCTTCAAAAGAAACGTCATTCAGATGAATTCCTGCGGTCCATTGCCCATTTGAGGCCCAGGACCAATAAATACGGGGCAATATTCAGGATCAGGTCGGAAATGGCCTTTGCTATCCATAAATTTTACAGGGAAAAGGGTTTCAGGTATCTGACAGCACCATTGATCACAGGATCAGACTGTGAAGGTGCTGGGGAGATGTTCAGGGTCACCAGCCTTTCTCCGGTCCAGATGCAGAAGCAGGTTCAAAAACAGGGGAAAATGGATTTTTCCAAGGATTTTTTCGGCCAGGAATCCAATCTGACCGTGTCAGGGCAATTATCAGCTGAAATGTTTGCCCTGTCCCTGGGGGATGTTTATACTTTCGGCCCCACATTCCGGGCGGAAAATTCCAACACCAGCAGGCATGTGGCTGAATTCTGGATGCTGGAGCCTGAAATGGCTTTTTGCGATCTTTCAGGAAATATGGACCATGGCCAGGAACTGGTAAAGTATTTGATCGGCCATGCCATGGAGTTCTGCGAAGAAGATCTGTCCCTGTTTTTTCAATTTGTGGACAAGTCATTACCAAAACTCATGGATACCCTGCTGACCCAGGAGTTTGCCAGGCTTTCCTATGGCGAGGCTATTGAAATTCTGGAAAAATCCGGTAAAAAATTTGAATTCAAAGTAAAATATGGAATTGATCTTCAATCTGAACATGAGCGTTTTCTTGCAGAGGAATATTTTAAGAAACCTGTTTTTCTCTTTGATTATCCCAAAGAGATCAAACCCTTTTACATGCGCATGAATGAAGATGAGAAAACCGTTGCTGCTGTAGATCTTCTAGTGCCCAGAATCGGAGAGCTTATCGGCGGAAGCCAGAGGGAAGAGCGTCTTGACATGCTGGAAAAAAGGATGGACCAGATGGGTCTGCCCAAGGATGTTTACTGGTGGTACCTGGATTCCAGAAAATTCGGTTCAGTCCCCCATTCAGGATTTGGCCTTGGGTTTGAAAGGTTTTTAATGATGATTACCGGTATTACCAATATCCGGGATGTCATACCCTTCCCAAGAACTCCCGGAAGTATTGATTTCTAACGTTGTATTATTTCCATGCCAAACTGGCCCAAAAAATACTGGATGCAATGGACGCCATTAAAAAAACAATAGGAAAAATATGATTACTTTACTTGATTATGGTGCTGGAAATGTTAGAAGCATTATGAATGCTGTGGAAAAACTGGGGGCCACTCTGAAACTGGTCAAAGAACCCCAGGATATTCTGGCTGCTGAGAAACTTATTTTCCCGGGTGTGGGAAATTATGAGGCCATGATACAGATCCTTCACCAAAAAAAATATATCCAGCCCCTGAAAGAATACCTTGGGGCAGACCGCCCGTTTTTCGGTATCTGTCTTGGAATGCAGGCCTTGTTTGAAGGCAGTGAGGAAGATTTTTCAAATAATAACAGTCTGGGCTTTTTCAAAGGCAAAGTAAAACGTTTTAAAACAGATCTGTCAGTCCCCCATATCGGGTGGAACGGGATTAATATCAAGCAGGATTCCCCTTTGTTAAAAGGGATTGATCCAGATGCCAGATTCTATTTTGTTCATTCCTATCACCTGGTTCCAGAGGACCCGTCAGTGATTCTAACCACCACAACCTATGAGTATGAATTTGCAAGCTCGGTACAAAAGGGCAATGTCATTGGTACTCAGTTTCATCCTGAAAAAAGTGGAAAAGTCGGCATCAAGCTGCTGGAAAATTTTATCAGCTCAATATCTTTGCAGGCAAAGGCCAGTGCAGATATCCAGGGAAAGGGACTGGCCAGGCGGATCATTGCCTGCCTGGACGTCAGGTCCAATGACCAGGGTGATCTGGTGGTGACCAAGGGGGATCAATATGATGTAAGGGACAAGGGCAGTATCCGGAATATGGGAAGACCTGTGGCCCTTGCCAAAAGGTATTATGAGGAAGGGGCTGATGAGATTACCTTTTTGAATATCACCGGGTTCAGGGATTTTCCTTTAAAGGATATGCCCATGCTCAAAGTCCTTGAAGAGACTTCCAAGAAGGTTTTTGTGCCCCTCACCATTGGAGGAGGTATCCGGGATTATACAGATTCCAACGGCAAAACCTATTCTGCCCTGGATGTGGCATCCCAGTATTTCAGATCTGGAGCCGATAAAATATCCATAGGCAGTGATGCAGTTTATATTGCAGAGACATATTTAAGGTCAGGCCAGAAAACAGGGAAAAGCTCCATTGAACAGATATCCAGGGTCTACGGGAATCAGGCTGTTGTGATTTCCATTGATCCTAAACGGGTGTGGGTAAATTCTCCAAAAGATGCCAAAGGTTTTCATGTGATGAAAACATCAATGCCAGGTCCAGATGGTGAAGCCTATTGCTGGTATCAGTGTACGGTGCAGGGTGGAAGACAAACCAGGGATCTTGATGCTGTTTCCCTTGCCAGGGCCTGTGAGGAACTGGGGGCAGGAGAGATACTGCTCAACTGCATTGACAGGGACGGGAGCAATTCAGGGTTTGATCTGGAACTTGTAAATGCTGTTCGCAATTCTGTGTCTATCCCGGTAATCGCCTCATCCGGGGCCGGGTGTGAAGCCCATTTTTTAGATGTTTTTGAGAACACAAAGGCCCAGGCTGCACTTGCTGCCGGGATTTTTCACCGTAAAGAGGTGTCCATACAGGCGGTGAAAAAATATCTTATCCAAAAAGGGATTGAAATTCGAACCTGTTGAATTGTTCAAGGTGGTTAAATTTGAAAACCTGGCTCCACGAACTTGAGACCATTTGTGGAGCCGGGTTCGATGTCGTCATCAGTCAGAAACGACATAGAACCAAACTCTATACCATTCAGGTTATCGATTCGTCTGGTCGATTGTATCCATTTTTGACTGCCTGCTCCATTGCAGCGAGTTCTTCGTCAGTCAGGAAATCAAAGTGAGCGGATTTCTTTCTGGCAGAAAGGCTCCCGTTGTTCTGGAGGCACAGCTGAATAAACAGATCGATCAGGCGGTCAGGCATGTCAATGATGTCCTGAATCGCCTTCTTGGTATTGTCATAGCGGGCCAGAAAGCTGAGCTCTTCTACAAGCTCTTCCTCAATGGTTTTGTTTACAAACTCGTACAAAGCTTCTGCCTGAACTGTCATATCCATATACTGATACCAGCACTCAGTATCACTCTCGACGATCATTTGCCCCATTTTATCCAGCCGATAATTAATGCGCTGAAGCAAAGGCCGGGAGAAGGCTTCCAGAGATGCATCGTAATCCGCTGGATTTTTGAGCATGACTGCCGACACGGGGAACATGAGTCCACGCGGGACCATTTCCTGTAGCGAAAGAATGTTGTGTATCAGGAATCGATGGATTCGGCCGTTTCCATCTTCAAATGGATGCAGAAAAACAAACCCGTAGGCAATTGCTGCCGCATGGATGACGGGTGAAATTTTCCCCTCTTTCATCCGCTTGTGGGACTCAATTAGCCCGGACATCAGATTTGGA
>JAOZST010000174.1:0-8104 GCA_029939535.1 Desulfobacteraceae bacterium
CCAATGTCAGGGGAACCATCCAGGCAGATATTTTAAAGGAAGACCAGGGCCAGAATACCTGCATTTTTTCCATTGAATTTGCCCTGAAAATGATGGGTGATATTCAGCAGTATTTTATTGATAATATGGTAAGAAATTTTTATTCAGTTTCCATTTCAGGATACCATATTGCCGAGGCTGGTGCCAATCCAATCACCCAACTGGCCTTGACCCTGTCCAATGGATTTACCTATGTGGAATATTATCTGTCCCGGGGTATGGATATTGACAGCTTTGCCCCTTCCCTGTCTTTTTTCTTTTCCAATGGAATGGATCCCGAGTACACAGTGATCGGCAGGGTGGCAAGAAGGATATGGGCTGTTGCCATGAAGTATAAATATAAGGGAAATGAACAATCCCAGAAACTTAAGTACCATATTCAGACCTCTGGCCGGTCCCTGCATTCCCAGGATATTCAGTTCAATGATATCAGGACTACCCTCCAGGGTTTGTGCGCAATTTATGATAATTGCAACAGCCTTCATACCAATGCCTTTGACGAGGCCATTACCACGCCCTCGGCAGAATCTGTTCGACGGGCCCTGGCCATCCAGCTTATTATTAACCGGGAATGGGGGCTTGCCACCAATGAAAATCCACTCCAGGGAAGTTTTATTGTGGATGAGCTCACAGATCTTGTGGAAGAGGCAGTTCTCATTGAGTTTGACAGGATAACGGAACGGGGCGGGGTCCTGGGTGCCATGGAAACAGGTTTCCAAAGGGGTAAAATCCAGGAAGAGTCCATGTACTACGAGCATTTGAAACATAGCGGCAAACATCCCATTATCGGAGTCAATACCTTTGAGGACCCGGATGCTGATTATGCGGACATGGCCAATCACCTTGAGCTTTCCCGGGCCACCAATGATCAGAAAGATGCCCAGCTGGAAAGGCTGGAAAATTTTAAGCGTGCCCACAGCAGTGAATCAGAAAAGGCCCTTGAAGCTTTGAAGAAGACAGCCCTTACCGGGGAAAATCTCTTTGCCCAGCTCATGGAAACTGTGAAAACCTGTTCCCTGGGTGCCATTACCCATGCATTGTATGAGGTGGGTGGGAAATATCGAAGGAATATGTAAAAGCAGCTGGAAAAGCGAGAAAAGCTGGAGCAGCGGGAAAAGCTGGAGCAGCTGGAAAAGAGATAACAATTTATGTGAGGAGATGAACATATGAATAAAGCAGTCATTGTCAGTGCAACAAGAACACCCCTGGGCAGTTTTGGCGGGACATTGAGTAAAATAGGTGCCACCGATCTCGGGGCCCATGTGATTAAGGAAGCCATAAAACGGGCCAATATAGATGAAAAAGAAATAGATGAATGTATCATGGGAATAGTCTTGCCCTGCGGGTATGGGCAGAACCCGGGAAAGCAGGCTGCTGTTAAAGCCAGTCTTCCCTGGGAAGTGGAAGCCATTACCATTAACAAGGTTTGCGGTTCTTCCCTAAAGGCAGTGATGCTGGCAGCACAGGCTATTCAATGTGGGGATGCCAACGTGGTGGTGGCCGGTGGCATGGAAAATATGAGTATGGCCCCCTATTATATGGATAAGGCCCGGTGGGGCCATCGTATGGGGCCGGGTAGAATCGAGGATCATATGATCCATGACGGACTCTGGGACATTGTTAATGATTTTCACATGGGTATGTCCAACGAGCTTTGTTCTGAACGCTGGGAAGTAACAAGAGAGGACCAGGACAGGTTTGCGGCCCAGTCCTATGCAAGGGCAAATGCCTCAGTGGTTTCCGGCCGGTTCAGGGATGAGATTGTGCCTGTTGAAGTGCCCCAGAGAAAAGGTGACCCAAAGATATTTGATACAGATGAATGTCCCCAGGAGTCCAGTTATGAGTTTTTGTCCAAAATGAGACCGGCCTTTAAAAAGGGCGGGGTTGGAACTGCTGGAAATGCTTCCATTATTTCCGATGGTGCCTCAGCTCTGGTGGTAATGAGCGAGCAAAAAGCCAAAGAGCTTGGATGCACAATCATGGCTGAAATCGGTGCCCAGGCCTCCCATGGCATTGATATGAAATACGTTTTAATGGCTCCCATTTATGCCATTCCCAAGGTGCTGAAAAAACAGGGCCTTTCCATTTCAGATATTGATCTATTTGAGATCAACGAGGCCTTTGCAGGTTCATCCACGGGCATTAACAAGGTCCTGGAACTTGATCCTGAAAAAGTAAACGTCAACGGCGGCAGTGTCGCCCTGGGCCATCCCATTGGCGGATCAGGCGCCAGGGTGCTTACCACCTTGCTCCATGAAATGGAAAAGCGTGACTTGAATACAGGGCTTGCATCCCTGTGCCTGGGCGGTGGAGAAGCAGTGGCCCTGATCGTTAACCGGTAAGTATATAAACATAAAATTGTCTAAATTATACATATGAGTATGGAATAAGGAGAAAAAAATGGGCGTAGAAAAATTTGGTGTAATTGGTTCAGGGCAGATGGGAAATGGAATTGCCCAGGTGGCGGCAGCCAGTGGACTTAGGGTTTTGATGAGTGATATAAAAAAAGAATTTTGTGAAAAGGGCGTGGCAAACATTGCCAAAAACCTGGACCGGATGGTTTCCAAGGGCAAACTGGATGAAGAAGGAAAAGCAGCAATCCTGGGCAGGATTGAAACCACCACTGAACTTTCCGATATGGAATCCGTTGATTTCGTTGTGGAGGCTGCCGTGGAGAGGGAAGATCTGAAATTTAACATTTTTGAGGATCTGGACAAAATTTGCGCGCCCCATGTGGTTTTGTCCACCAATACCTCATCCATCCCCATTGGCAGGATTGCAGCCAGAACATCCAGGCCGGACAAGGTAATCGGCATGCATTTCATGAATCCAGTGCCTGTGATGAAACTGGTGGAGGTGATCAGAGGTCTTGCCACGTCCCAGGAAACTTTTGATCTGACCTGGGAGCTGTGTGAAAAATTTGGGAAAACCCCGGCCGAGGCCAATGATTTCCCAGGGTTTATCGCCAATAGAATTCTCATGCCCATGATCAATGAGGCTGTTTTCTGCCTCTACCAGAGTGTGGGAAAACCAGAGGATATTGACACGGTCATGAAACTGGGCATGAACCATCCCATGGGCCCCCTTGCCCTGGCAGACCTCATAGGTCTGGATACCTGCCTTGCCATAATGGAAACCCTGTATGACGGTTTCAAGGATTCCAAGTACAGGGCCTGTCCTTTGCTTAGAAAATATGTGGAAGCTGGATGGCTTGGTAGAAAAACTGGAAAAGGGTTTTATGACTATAGTTGATTCGGGCAGCCAGTATACCCGGTATACCCGGTTTTTTAGTCTTTCAGAGCTTGATGCAAGAATTCAGGGCCTTCAGAAAATTCTGGAAAACCAGGATGTTGACGGGGTCCTGATTGTTCAAAGGGCAGATCTGTTTTATTATGCCGGTACCACCCAGCAGGCATGGCTCTATGTCCCTGTCCAGGGAACTCCTGTTCTCATGGTTTTTAAGGATTTTAAACGGGCTGCCCAGGAGTCCGGTCTTGACCAGATTCTTGCCCTGATCAGCCCCAAAAAAATTCCAGACACATTGGAGGGCCTGGGTATAACTCTTCCAGGCCGCCTTGGGCTGGAGCTGGATGTAATGCCTGCCAATCAATATTTCATGTTTCAGGATATATTTGCTGAAACCGTTATTGTTGATATCTCCAGTCAGATCCGTCTCCAGAGGGCTGTTAAATCAGAGTTTGAAATTAATTGTGTGAGACAGGCCTCTGTACTGGCAGACCAGGTGGCAGCCAGGGTACCGGATCTGCTCAGGGTCGGCATGACGGAAATCGAGCTGGCCGGAATGCTGGAGGCCCATGCCAGGAAACTGGGGCACCAGGGATTGATCCGCATGCGCCTCTGGGATAATTATCTTTTTTACGGCCATATCATGTGCGGACCAGGGGCTGCTGTTCCCGGATCATTTGCCTCTCCCACCAGCGGGTTAGGGCTTAATCCTAATATAGCCCAGGGCCCTGGGTTTTCACCTATTAAACCCAATGAACCAATTCTTGTGGACTATGTATTTTCCCTTAACGGATATTTAAGTGACCATACAAGGATTTTTTCCCTGGGAGAAGTGTCCGGGGAATTGTACAAGGCCCATGAAGTCATGGTGGAGATCCAGGAAATAGTTAAAAAAGCAGCAATGCCCGGTGCGGTTACAGGGGATATTTATGAAACCATGATTACCATGGCAAAAGAAAAAGGATACAAAGAGTTTTTCATGGGGGCCTCGGAGCCGAAAATACGCTTTGCCGGCCATGGTCTGGGCATTGAACTGGATGAGTTTCCCTTTATTGCCCAGGGCCAGACCCTTGCCCTGGAAAAAAATATGCTCATTGCCCTGGAGCCCAAGGCAGTTATACCTGGAAAAGGGGTAGTGGGCATTGAGAATACCTTGTTAGTCACAGACAACGGGCTTGAATCCCTGACTAAATATCCAGATTCCATTACATCGGTATAGGACCTGTTTGAGTAAAAATTAAAAAAAGTAAATACCTGGAACCTAGTAGGAAACCACCTGGTTTCTGCCTTTGTCTTTGGCCTTGTAAAGAGCTTTGTCGGCTCTGATTGTGAATTCGTCAGTCCCTTCTTTTTCAATATATTTTGTAATACCAAAACTGCAGGTGATTTTGGAATCTATTGAAAACGTATGTTGTTCAATGCGTTTTCGAATTTTTTCAGCAAGCACAAAAGAGGATTCTTCATCATTTTCAGGAACAAGGATTACAAACTCTTCACCTCCCCACCGGGCAAGAATATCAGAAGATCGGATACTGGTCGCACATAAGTGGGACAGATCTTTAAGTATCTCATCTCCGGAAACATGCCCAAAGGTATCGTTTATCCGTTTAAATTTATCAATATCAAAAATAATGAGGGTAAGTGCAGAACCATATCTTTGGCAACGGTGAATTTCCCTTTTAAGGCATTCATTAAAATATCCTCGATTGTATAATTTAGTTAATGGATCAGTTGTAGCCTGAACCTTTAAAATTTTATTTACCCGTTCCAACTCTTTTTGATGTTCCTTCTGGGCGTTTTTATATCCCTCAAAAATAGCATAGATTCCCTTGGAAAATAGATAGCTGATACAAAGAAAAATAAGGCAGGTGAGAATTAGAAAATAAACCAGAAAACGGATAGTCTTTTGTACCTGTTCCCGCAGGTTTAACTGCAATTTAGCAACCCGTTGGTCCAGTTGGTCAAGATAAGTCCCTTTTGCCACAATCCAATTCCATTCAGGGTAATATTTAAAATAACTCAGCTTGGCAAAGATTCCGTCTGAACCTGGTTTTTTATACCAATAGGTGACAAAGGCCTCCCCTTTTTCTTTTATCCCCCTGAGCATTTCCCTGCGGAACATCTTGCCTTTGGCATCTTTCAGGTCGTCGGAAATTTTTTTACCAACAAGATCCAGGCGATTGGGATTTACCAGCATGGTGGCAAATCCATCCCCTCCGTTCATATCATGGAGCTGATAGATAAATATATATTCCGGAGACCTAAGATCAACCTTTTTGTTGTTAAGGCTACGGACAATGGTTTGTTTTGTTATTTCATTAAAATCATCCAGATATTCGCCAGTGCCTATAATCCAGTCAAACGGTTGAAAATACTTGATATAGGAAGTTTTTGAAAAAAGTTTTTCGCCCTCGATTCCAGGTTTTGGCCATTGATATTGAATAGCACCTTCACCCCGGTTCCTGGCTATATAGATCATTTTTTGAAATAGATCTTTTCTGTCCTGGAAAGGGGTTATATTGACATTGGTTCCTTCCCTGGAGGGATCAGGCGGATAGAGTATGTAAGCTCCATCCATGGAACGGATAAAATAATATCCTCTGCCATCATTGAATCTGACAGATCGTAAAGCCTCTGAGATAATGGATATTATTTCTTCAGGTTTTTTGGTTCCATAGTATTTCTGGTAGAGATTTTCTGTTATGGCATGGGCTTCGTAAACCCTTTTTTGAATGGCAATGTTTAGATCCTGTTCCGAGTAGTACAGCCGGGAATTCATTCTACTTATCTGGGATAAAACTTCTGATTTGAGTCGATCTTTCTGAATGTCAGTATAGTTTTTTTCAACCCCTTTTAAATCTTTTTGAAATTGTTTGTATTTATCACGAATAAAGACTCCGCCAAGAATCGTTATAAGGAGAATAACAATAAGTAATGAACTGATAAAACTGATTTTACCGATGTTTTCTTCTTTAATAAAAGACATGAAACAGCCTTACAATGAATAGAAAAGCTATTTTCAAAGATTATTTGCCGTACTTGTCATCAAAGGTGTTCCAGAAAGAACGGTCCTTATCCCGCCAGCCTTTGCCAAATGATTTATCAAAGAAGGGTTTAAGGGTAGAAAACCAGGATCCATATCCCTGTTTGCCTTCTATTCTGGTCCGTATGACGTCGGCGGCATGGGTGGAAATATTTGCCAGTTCATCCTTGGGAATATAGGAATCAGCACCTTTTTGAATGGATTCCTTGAGATTTTCCGGTGTGAGTGCATGGGCGGTAAGCATGAGGGCTGGAACCTCTTTTTCGCTGGCAAGTTTGAGGATATCATATCCGCTTACTCCCATGATATCAAGGATAGCCAGATCATACTTGTTGTTTTCAAGAAGTTTTTTGGCTGTTTCAAAGGAGTTGGCAGTTTCCAGAGTGCACATGTCCAGCAACTCTTCAATGGTCTCAAGAATATCTGGTTCATCATCCACTACCAGAATTTTTCGGTCTTTTAAAAGGTCTTCGGGTAAAATGGTGTTAATTTCAAACCGGACCGTGGTTACAGGGCAGGGGGCCTTTAAAATTACATATCTTGCTGTGGAACCAAGAATGGCTTTCTGGGCCCTTGAGGTTTTTTTGATACCCAGAAATATATGATCTATATCATTTTCTTCGGCAAATTTTACCAGGTCTTCACCAGCAGAAAGTCCCCTGACACTCTGCTGGGCTTCACACTGAATGCCTGAGTTCTCCAGTAGTTGCCGGGCAAATTCAAGGCCTTCTTCTGCCTGGGCTATTTCTGCCTGGGTTTCTGAAGTGCCTCCTTCCATTGATGTGACCACATAGACAAAGGCAGAGTGTATACCTGCCATATCCCTTGCAAGTGATAAAGAGATTCTGCCGACTTCTCCACCATTATATCCAACCAGTATTTTCATTTTGAACTCCTAAATTTTGTGGTCCACATCCAGCAGGTGGATATCACATCCACCAGGTGGGTTACATCCACCAGGTGGGTTACATCCACCGTTTGCGTCTTTTGTAGGATTTAACATCCTTAAAGGATTTTCTGCCGCCACCCTTGGTAATGCCCATGTAAAATTCTTTTACATCCGGGTTGTCCTGAAGTTCTTTTGACGGTCCTTCCAGAACTATTTTGCCGGATTCCATGATATAGGCATAATCTGATACTGCCAGAGCCACTTTTGCATTCTGCTCCACAACCAGGATGGTGGTATCAAGTTCTTTGTTGATTTTTTTAATATTATCAAATATTTCTTTGACAAGAATGGGGGCAAGTCCCAGGGACGGTTCATCCAGCATGAGCATTTCAGGTGCTGCCATCAAGGCCCTTGCAATGGCAATCATCTGCTGCTCACCACCTGAACTGTATCCTGCCATTCGATTGGTCACCTTGGAGAGTCGTGGAAAATGTTTGTACATAAGTTCGTTGTCTTCACGGATCTTTTTTGATCCGTCTTTTCGTGTAATGGATCCCACCAGGATATTTTCATTCACTGTCAGGTGTTTGAATATTCTTCTGCCTTCAGGCACCATGACTGCACCCAGTTTCACTATGTCAGTCCCTAAAAGCTGGGTTGTATCTATTTCATTAAACTTAATATACCCTTCCCTGATGGCACCATTCTCCGGTTTTAAAAGGCCGCTGATGGCTCTTAAGGTGGTGGTTTTGCCTGCACCGTTTGTGCCAAGCAACGCTACAATCTTTCCCTTGGGCACATTAAGACTAACACCACGAAGTACTTGAACAATGTCGTTATAGACAACTTCAATATTGTTGACTTCCAGCAGATTTTTTTCCATGTAT
>JAOZST010000040.1:0-25842 GCA_029939535.1 Desulfobacteraceae bacterium
TCCATTTTCTCAGCCTTCTTAAGTTTCTCTTCCAGTTCTTTGATCCTGGAAATATTACTTTCCAGTGAATCCAAGGCTTGTTTCAGCTGGCTGATATCCCTCAGAGCAGTTACCCTAAGTCGGTCCTCCCCATCATTGATTAAACTTCCCTGGATCTGGGCGGGGAAAGTGGTTCCGTCCTTTCGCAGTGCCCGTACCTCATAGGGGCTGGTATACCCATCTGATATGTTTTTTTTAACTGTTTCCCGATCTTCCGGGGCAATCCAGTCGGTTCCTGGTTTTCCAATTGCTTCTTCCTTGGAATATCCAAACATGCTGGAGGCTGCTTTGTTTTGATCCAGGCAGATTCCTTTTCTGGAGAGAAAAATCGCCTCAAAGGAGGCATCATAAAAATATTTGAGTCTGTTTTTTGTCGGTATTGCCATATTGTTAGTCCCCGTAAAAGACATTTACACACTTTTTAGTGTGGAACCTTTTTAAGTTCAAGTCTTTTTTTAAAATCTTGCAATTTAAAGGCAGGAATTATATACGATGGGCTTAACTAATTGATATTTAATTTTATGCAAATTCGATAATAATAAGAAATTTAATATAATATGGAAATTTATCAGGGAATAATACTTGGTATTGTCCAGGGATTGACCGAGTTTCTGCCTGTGAGCAGTTCCGGCCACCTTGTGCTGGGCCAGATTTATTTTAATGTCACCGAGTTTGCCTTGCTGTTTGATGTCAGCGTTCACATGGGAACCCTGGCAGCTGTGGTGGTGGTTTATTTTTCAGATATTAAATTGATACTTAAATCAATTTCTCAGTTTCTGGCAAAAGCTGGCGCAAGGAAACCATGTACCCATCTTTTCAGTGAAGATGAAAATTTGAAATTTGCTTTATTGATCATTATCGGTTCTGTACCCACTGCATTGATCGGCTTTGTGTTAAAAAATTTTGAGCATGTCTTGTTTGCCTCGGATACCCTGGTGGGCAGCATGCTGATACTCACCGGTATTATTTTGTGGTTTTCAAGAAATTATTACCACAACGAAAAAACAAAGACTGTGTTTGATATCAAACGGGCTGTCGGCATCGGAATCGTACAGGGATTCGCTGTTGTCCCCGGTATTTCCCGATCCGGAAGTACCATTGCTGCAGGCATGTATTCCGGGCTGGACCGGCATGCAGCTGCCAAATTTTCCTTTCTCTTGTCTGTGCCGGCAATTTTGGGTGCTGAGGTTTTAAGCTTTAAAGATGTTTTTAAAACAGGACTGATCATTGATCCAGCAACTATTTATGGTACAATCGTATCCTTTGTCGTTGGTTTGATTGCCTTGAAATTACTTTTAAAACTGGTTCATGGGGGAAAGTTTCATCTGTTTGCCCCCTATTGCTGGCTGGTGGGTGCTTTGGTGCTCATATCAAAAATTATATAGAGGAGGGTGTATGAATCCAGGGATTTTCAGGGAATATGACATTCGTGGGATTGCAGGAGAAGATATTTTAGAGAAAGATGTCATTGAGATTGGAAAAGCCTATGGCAGTTTTTTAAAGGATCAGGGAAGAGAAAAAGTATCTGTTGGAAGGGATTGCAGGATAACTTCGGAACGGTTTTCCCAGTTATTTATCCAGGGAATTATCTCCACGGGTTGTGATGTGGTGGATATCGGAACCTGCCCCACGCCGGTTCTCTATTTTTCCATCCACCATCTGGAACTGGAAGGAGGAGCCATGGTCACTGCCAGTCACAATCCTCCTGAATACAACGGATTCAAGCTCATGAGCGGTTTCGATTCCATCCACAGTGACGGGCTCCAGGACATCCTCAGGATTGTTGAGAAAGGGGTCTATGCCCAGGGAAATGGCAAGGTAATTCAGGCAGACGTTATCACTCCCTATAAGGCATACCTGATGGATAATATTTCCATCAACAAAAAAATCAGGATCGGCATTGACAGCGGTAATGGTACAGGCGGGATTACAGCTCTGCCGGTCTTAAAAGATCTGGGATGTGAGGTCCATGATATTTTCTGTGACCTTGACGGCTCTTTTCCCAACCATGAGGCAGATCCCACCCAGAAAAAAAATCTGAAAGATCTCATTGCCATGGTACAGGCAAAAGGCCTGGACCTGGGAGTAGGATATGACGGAGATGCAGACAGGATAGGTGTGGTGGATAAAAACGGCAAGGTGATTTACGGGGATCAGCTCATGGTGATTTATGCCCGGGAGATCCTTGAAAGAAAACCAGGAGCCACCTTTATATCGGAAGTAAAGTGCTCCATGGTCATGTATGATGATATCAGAAAACACGGGGGCAATGCCATTATGTGGCGGACAGGCCACTCTTTGATCAAGAAAAAGATGAAAGAGGAAAATGCTGCCCTGGCAGGGGAAATGAGCGGGCATATGTTTTTTAAGGACCGGTATCTGGGTTTTGATGACGCCCTTTACGCCACCTGCCGGCTCCTGGAAATAATGGCAGATACAGGCCTTGGAGTGGACGAATTGATCCAGGACCTGCCCACAACCTTTACCACTCCTGAAATCCGGGTGGATTGTCCCGATGAAATAAAATTTACAGTGGTGGACAAAATTGTGACCCATTACAAGGCAAAGCAAAAGGTCATTGATATTGATGGCCTCAGAGCTGTTTACGATGACGGTTGGGGCCTTGTCAGAGCATCCAATACTCAGCCTGCCCTGGTTTTGCGGTTTGAGTCTCTGACCCGGGAACGTCTGGATGAGATCCAGCAGGAAATAGAATCCACCTTGAAACAAATAATAGAGGAGATAAATTAAGGCTGCTGAACTCAGGTTTCAGACCTGGTTATAAGTTTCCTGATTTTTTGTTTATATGCTTTTATCGTTACAGCAGCAGAATGCCGTTGATCATACAGGCTCTCCCGCCCTGGTTGTGGCAGGGGCAGGTTCCGGCAAGACCCGGACCCTGACAGCTAAGTTTTCACATTTAACATCTACCGGCTATGACCCTAAACGGATTCTGGCCATTACCTTTACCAATAAGGCAGCCCAGGAAATGAAGGCCCGTCTCATGGAGATGACAGGCCTTGGCCACGATAGTTTTTTATGGGTCAGGACCTATCATTCAGCCTGCCTCATGATTTTAAAAAAGCATTGCAAAATCATGGGATATTCACCTCCAGTCCAGGTTTTCAGCGTATATCAGCAGGCTAAGCTCGTCAAAGAGCTGTGCGTGAAAAACAATATTGAAAAAAAGTATGCCAACAGGATACTCTCGGCCATCTCCCGGGCGAAGAATTCCGGAGATCCAAAAAAATATTTTGATAGGAAGTCCGGATTTTTTAATATCAAAATGGAAGACATATATTCCCTTTATGAGGAACGGCTCCAGGAGATGAACTCTGTGGATTTTGACAATATCCTGTTAAAGACCCGGGATCTTCTCCGGAAGCATGAGGAGATACGAACCTGGTATCAGCAGTATTTTACCTATCTTCTGGTGGATGAATACCAGGATACCAATAATCTCCAGGAAGACCTGACCAATTTGCTGCTGGGTGAGCACCGCAATCTTTTTTGCGTGGGGGATGACTGGCAGTCGGTTTACGGGTTCAGGGGCAGCAATGTAAACCATTTTTTAAGATTCCCTGAAAAATACAGGGATTCCAGAATATTCAGGCTGGAAGAAAATTACAGATCAGCAGATGAAATTGTCCAGGCAGCCAATGATATGATTGACTATAACCCCGATAAAATGGATAAAAAATGTTTTTCCAATAAAAAGGGGGGAGTGGTTGAAGTCTATGATTTTATGTCTGACTCCCATGAAGCTGAATGGGTGGCCAAAAGGATAAAGGCCATGAACCGCCAGGGCCAGGGCATCCCCTATGATAAAATGGCCGTGGTGTACAGGACAAAATTCTGTTCTCTACCCTTTGAGAGGATTTTCAGGGCATTCAGGGTGCCCTATAAACTCATGGGATCCCAGGGCTTTTTTGAGCGAATGGAAATTCTGGATATCAACTCCTATCTCAGCGCAGCTTATTTCCCCAATGACGATCTGTCCTTTGAAAGGGTTGTTAATACGCCCAAGAGGGGCATTGGTCCTTCCATGATAAAAAAGATGACTGTTATGCGTACCGAGGGGGTAAGCCTCCAGGATGCAGCAAGGATCATGGTCCGGGATCGAGTGCTTACAAAGAAAATACATGAAAACCTTTCCCTTGTCCTGGAAATCCTGGATGTTATCCAGGACATGGCCCCGGCCATGGCCATGGAAACGGTTATAGACCGTACAGGATATTATGAATATCTGGAAAAAAAGGTAAAGACAAAAACAGAATTCATCTCAAAAAAAGAAAATATTGAACAGCTCATTTACACGGCTAGGTCCAAGAACGATTTGCTGGAATACCTGGAAGAGGCCGCCCTGATAAGGGAAGACAAAGATGATGAAGAAGAACAGGATTCCAGGGGTGTGGGGCTTTTAACCATCCATTCGGCCAAGGGCCTTGAATTTGATACTGTCTTTATCGTGGGGTGTGAAGAGCGGCTTTTCCCCCATTGGCGCTCCATTGACGAGGGAGACAAGGCTTTGTTTGAGGAACGTCGTCTCATGTATGTGGCCATGACCCGGGCAGAACGGTTTTTATACCTGACCCATTCCAATTATAGAAAGGGGGAGTTTGCCACCCCAAGCCGGTTTATTGATCAGATAAAAGAGTGTCTGGCCTGAAAAGGGGCACTGGCCCAGACAATGGATCTATTTTATGCCATAAAAGAACCAATTTCCCAGCTCTTTGCCAGGATCCGAATCAATGGAAACAGGATTATTCCCTCGGATCACAAAGGGGTTTTCCTGACTCTGTTTTTTATTATTTTCACTACTGTTACCGGGGTGGGCATTGTGGTTCCCCTGCTGCCCATCTATGCCCATGACCTGGGTGCTGCAGGTTTTTATGTGGCCATGATTTTTGGCTCCTTTGCCATCTCAAGGATCTTTCTTCTGCCCATTTTTGGAGGGTTTTCCGATCAAAAGGGAAGAAAGCCCTTTATCCTGGCCGGCCTTGCCACCTATGCTGTAAGTTCCATTGCCTTTGTTTTTTCCACCAGCGTGGAAGACCTGATCCTTATCAGGTTTATCCAGGGAGCAGGCTCTGCCATGGTAATGCCCGTGGTCCAGGCCTATGTGGGAGAGATTACTCCGGAAGGGTCAGAAGGCTACTCCATGGGCCTGTTTAATCTGTCCATGTTCCTGAGTCTTAGTTTAGGACCCCTGATGGGCGGATTTATAAATGATATCTGGTCCATGGATGCCGCATTTATTTGCATGGGCCTTTTGTCATGTTTGGGCCTTTTGCTCTGCATTATATTTCTGCCGCCCTTGTCCATGGAAAAAATCCGTTTCCAGAACAGAGCACAGGTTTCCTGGGCCCTGGTGTTAAAGGACTGGGAGCTTGGGGCTCTGGTGGCATTCCGCTATGCCTATACTGCCTGCATAGGTATTATCTGGTGTTTTCTTCCCTTGTTTGCAGACAAGGCCTTTGGTCTTTCCGGTTCAAGGATAGGGTTTCTGGTCATGCTGGGGGTGTTTGTGTCCGGCATTCTCCAACTGCCAATGGGCTATGCTGCAGACCGGATGAATAAGAAACTCATGGTGATCATTGGGGGAATCATTTCAACCCTGGGCATTGTCCTGCCCTTTTTTGCAGGATCCTTTTCTGACCTTTTAGTAAGCGTCACGCTTTTTGGAATCGGCGGCGGTATTTCCATGCCAGCCATCACCGCCCTGGCCGTGATTAAAGGAGACAGGAAAAAGGCCATGGGATCTGTGATGTCAGTGATGACCGTTGCCCACAGCCTGGGGATGCTTACAGGTTCATTGATTGCAGGACTTGCCATGGATTTTTTCAGCCTGAAATTTGCCTTTCCCTGCGGCATGATATTTATGGCAGCCGGCACCATTGCTTTTCTTTTTTTTTACAACCAGCATGGCCTGAACGGGACAGGTAAGCCTGGTTGTTGATCTCTGCTCTATGTTGAAGGAATTTCCTGGAAATGTCCTAAAACCGCCAAAATTGCACAGATAATAAGAACCAACCCTTTTTTAATGTAAAAGTTCATCATCAGTCTCCTTTCGTTAAATAATAGTAATAAAAATAATTATCAAAGCGATGAAACATTTTCCATCCTCAAATTTCTTAAGCAGGAGATATCCCCTAATATCCATGTTAACTCTTTTCAACCAGGGTGTTTATGTATAATATTCCGCCCGGGGAGCTTTCAGTACTTTTTCGTCAATCATGACCACGACGTCAAAATCATCATCATACATCAGTCTGATTTTAATGGAATCTTTACCCATGAAATCTCCTTCTCAATACTCGAATCCCTCCCAGTAACATCTTTTTTGTTTAAACCAGATCAATCAGGCCATATCATGTTAATAGGCCGTTTGGGTGCCATGAGCCAGATTCCGCATCCCTTTGAAACAGTTTCTCTGGCAGGGGGATTTACAATCACGCTTCCATCCGGGCGTTTTAAGGCAAAACTCAGGTACTCGTACCGGTTTTTCAAATAATTATGAAGATCCCACCAGGTCTTATCCGGCCCGATTTTAGGTATAATTACAAAATATATTTCTTCATTGTCTTCCTCATTTCGCAACAGAATCTGAAGGGGAATATGGACCTTGTCCTGCATGGCCTGGACCATCATTTCAGCTGTCATCTGCATAATGGTTTCAAATTCCCCTGGCACACTGGAAAAGGTGTCCAATGAATGGGTTGAAAAACAGCGTACAGTTATTTCACAGGTCTCCTTTTTTAATTTTAGGGCATTGACCAGGGAAAAAAGGCTTTGTTCGTCACTTCCTGTGTGAATAATAATACGGTCGGCCTGGCATGTATTGGCCCGCTCCAGGGCCTGGATGGTGTCTAACCTGCCCTTGACAAAAAAGAGATTTTCCTGTTCCGGCAGGGGGTGCCTGGGCAGATCTGCCAGCAGAACCAAATCCTGGTCTGCATAGGTTTCATCTTTCCTGATCTGTTCCACCAGGTGTTCTGTTTCTTCGGTAAGACCTACCAGAAGGATATGATTGGTTCCTGTATAAGGTTGTTCCCCGTGCATTTTTTTGTCTCTCCTTTCAATGAGATAAGATGCCAGATGGGTGATAAAAGCAGCTCCAAGCCCTATTCCCATGAACATGGGCAGGATCACCGCAACAATCCGGCCGGCAGTGGAAACCGGATAAAGGTCTCCATAACCCACGGTGGTTGAAGTGACAATACTCCACCACAGGGCCTGATCAAAGCTGGCCAGGGCAGTATCACCTGGTTCCACCAGGGTGATAAGGATGCTGGAGGCCAGAAGCAGGAACATATAGGCCAGTACCAGGGTGATGCCCCTGCGTTTGAGTCCTGCTTTGATCATGGTTTTTAAAAAATAAATCAATAAATATCTCCCAGGGTGGTTTGAGTTTGGGTCGTAAATAAGTTTTATAAATTATACTATCCAGCCCTTATTTGCACGGAATATTTATTTTTGGATTTTAACCCTGACAAGAACAAAGAACAAGACATTAAAATTGTACACACTAACGCTATTGCCTGATTTTCAACGAATGAGGTGTGTACTCTTAAAAAACATTATTCATCCACCAATAGTATCTGAAGATCCATTACATTGGTTTGTGTCGGACCAGTGATCAGAAGATCTCCCAATGATTGAAAAAATGGATATGAATTGTTGTGGGCAAGATGTTGGGATGCGGACAGACCAGCACAATCAGCCCGTGTAACCGTGGAACCGTCAACAAAAGCACCTGCTGCATCTGTCGGTCCATCCGTACCATCCGTACCAGCAGACAAAAGCAGAGTCGATGAATTACCTGATATTTCAATGCCTGCAGCCAGAGCAAGTTCGGTATTCCGTCCACCTTTACCTTTACCTCTTATTGTAACTGTTGTCTCGCCGCCGGAAAGCAAACATACAGGAGGGGGTATTGGGCGGCCTGAAAGTCTGATCTCTTTGGCAATTGCACATAAAACTTTGGCAACTTCCGCAGCCTCACCCTGGATCATGGAAGAAAGAACGAGCGGTGTAAACCCCTGGTGTCTGGCTTCTTCTTCAGCTGCAGATATTGCATCGGAAATACTACCGATAATCAGGTTATCTACATTGGTAAATTCAAGTGCTCCAGGCTTTGAGGTTTCCTGAACCTGACCGGCTGTCCCCTCATTAATTCTGGTACAAACAGATTTTGGAATTTTATCCCAGATCGAATGTCGCTTCAGTATCTCCATACAGTCATCAAATGATCCGGTATCGGGTGCGGATAGTCCTGATCCTATAATGTCAAGGTCATCACCAATGACATCGGATAATATCAATGAAATGATACGGGCGCCGTTGGCATGACGGCATAACTGCCCTCCCTTGATCTGTGAGAGATGTTTTCGAATGGTATTGATCTCATGGATAGTTGCTCCGCAGTCCAATAGCAGTCGAGTAACTTCCTGTTTGTCTTCCAGGCTGACTCCCTTTGCCGGAGCCGGGGTAAGTGCAGAAGCACCTCCGGAGATCATGCATAGAATCAGATCTTTGGGGCCGGCTTTTGAGACCAGTTTTAAAAGTTCCTTTGTAGCATTAACCCCGTCAGCATCAGGAACCGGGTGGCCGGCTTCCATTATCCGGCAGCGACTTAAAGGAACTCCATGCCGGTATTTAGTAATCACCAGTCCGTCGTGGATATAATTACCCAGAAGCTCTTCCGCCCATTGCACCATAATGGCTGAGGCTTTGCCAGCACCAATTAGATAGATTTTTTTGGTATCTTCAAGACAGTATTGGGTTTTTCCGATTTGTAAATTGCCGTCAGTGATTCTGATATGTCTGTTTAAGCAGACAACCGGATTTACGGCCTGTATCCCGGCATTGAATATAGCTTGTGCTGCCTTTTTTAAATCCTTTGTAGATTCAACCCAACTCAAAATATTGATCCTTTATAAGATGTTATTTTCCATTTGAATTTGTAAATGGGAACGCCTTTTGGACTTTATTTCCAAACTCTTCAGAACTTAAATAAATATAGTAAATTCAATGATTTACCTTGCAAAAACCTCTGTTTAAGTGTATAGTTCTTAAGACACCAATCAAAAAGAATAAACACAAAAACAGAGGCAATATGCATACAAAAAATATCAGACGGATAGTGATAAAGCAATTAAAATATAATCACCCACGCTGGAAAAAAATGAGCAAGAAATCCAAAAAGGAACTTTTGCAACAAGTCATGGATGAAGCAACCATTCCCGGAGACAAGTAGTAAATTCTGATTTTGCGATTTATTCCTTGGATGTTGCGGACTTCAATCGGTAATCTTCATCAAATTCGAAATTTTCCGACTTTAGATACCCTGATCATTTTGTTCAGGCGAGCATATTTCTGAATTTTGAAACATTAATCCTATCACTTTGTGTAAAGTCAATAAGCTTAGGGGTAAAATTGTTTTACTCCAAGTATCGCAGGGAATGTCTTTTATCAAATAAACTGAGTGAAGGTTATTGTCAGACATTCTTCTATTACCAAAAGCCAATAGTGAGGGCTCTTTAAGAGAGAACATTGAAAATCCGGTCATTAATGCATTTGCTAATAATATTTCATGGTCGCTGATCATAAATGATCATACGAAGTTTGTTTATAAGAGATGGGAATATTGAGGTGTTATTTAGTTAATTACGTCACAGTAGGTAGCAATAGTTTACGAAAGATGCCATATTAGGTCCTTGCTATCTATGCATTGCAACCGTCTCCGGGAATTGCTGTGGATGAAGTAGTGAAAAAATATGATTATTCTCAGACCTTAGATCTTCCCATAGAGTCCTGCAATGTATCCGAGGTACGCCGAATGATAGAAATCGGATTGGGTATCGGCCTTCTACCGATTTATTTGGCCGCTCCTTACGAGCAATCCTGAACTCTGTGGAGGCTCCCGCCCTATGATATGATGAAGTTCCAAGCGATGACATCTATTTGATTTACAATCCCGCAACTAATTTCAGTCTTGCGGAATGTGTTTTCCTTGGCCAGTTATTCTCAACGGATTTGTAGTATGCACAAAAGTTTTAAATTTTGGTTTTTGAGAAAACAGGTAAGGTTCTATTTGATTATTGAAATTGTGCTTGCCGCTATCAATTATTATTGTTTGGCGAAAAAAAATATTTTATATTACCATGCTCCAGATAGATTTTTGACCAGAAGATAAATTAAGATTAAATAAGGGAAATTATGGACTTGAAAGGAATATTGAATAATTTTAAAGCACTTGGGTTTACTGAATATGAAGGGAAAGTATATTTATCCTTATTGGGCCACAATCCATCCAGTGCCTATAACATATCACAGAATTCCGGAGTTCCGCATTCCCGAGTTTATGATATTACAAGAAGACTAATAAAAAAAAAATATGTGGTTTCCCAGGGAACCAATCCTGAACTTTATTCTCCCATAGGGCCTGAGGAGCTGATAGGCACTCTTAAGCGGGACAATGCCAGGTTAACCGGAGAACTTCAAAAACAACTTGAGTCCATCAATTTTGAACCCGACTTTGATCCAGTATGGAATCTTTCCGGACCAAAGGAAGCCATTGAAGTTTCCCTTGAACTCATTGAATCAGCCCAAAAAGAGATCTATATTGGTTTATGGGATAAAGATCTTAAAATTTTCAAGGATGCCTTGCATAAACGCCACAATGACGGTGTAAAAGTCTATATATTGATTTATGGTAGCATGGAACTGGATTTTGGTAATGTTTTTTATCATAGTGTTACGAATATTGAGGATGTAAAAACAAATGGTACAACCCTTGATCTTGTAATTGATTCAAAGGCCTGCGTTACGGGAAATCTTGGAGGCGCAAAAAAAGATCAGGTTGTCTGGACAAAAAATAAAGGGTTGGTAAAATCCATTGAAGGGTATCTTATCCATGATTTTTTTATTTCGGAAATTGGTAAAAAATTTGGAAATGAAATTGATAAAGCTTTTGGCCCTAACCTGACAAAACTTAGAAAAAAATATAAACATTAAATAAGAAAATTTTCCAGGGTGAGAATCCTTTGTTGATTTTACAATATTTTTCTTGACTATATGAATTTTATCAATTACTACTTCAGTAGTGATAATCAATTTATGTCATAAATTTAAACAGTTGGTGGTGTGTATGGAAAACAAGAAAAAACTTGCAGTTATTGCTCTGGGTGGAAATGCCCTGCTCAGGGGGGCCCAGATAGGGACAATTGAGGAACAGGAACAAAATACCTTTGAAACAATTGAAAGTATGGTCTATCTCATAGAAGAGGGCTATGATCTGGTTATCAGCCATGGAAACGGACCCCAGGTCGGCAATATCCTGATGCGGAATGATGCGGGCGAGCAAACCTATGATATCCCTCAAATGCCACTTGATGTCTGTGTTGCCGATTCCCAGGGCGGCATTAAGTTTTATTGAACAAGGTGGAGATAAAAGTATTATTACCGAAGCAACCAAGTTGGTGGATAGAAAATATGGATCAAAAATTACAATGGAATATAACAAGGAGTGATTCAAGAAATTAATTAAAATTTATTACAGATTAACACAGGAGATGATTTTATGGCTTTTAATTTAACAAATAGAAATTTTTTAAAACTGTTAGATTTTACACCAAAGGAAATCAAATTTTTATTGGATCTTTCCTTTGATTTGAAAAAAGCAAAATATTGTGGAACCGAAAAACCTCGCATGGCAGGAAAAAATATTGCCTTGATATTTGAAAAGTCATCCACGCGCACACGGTGTGCATTTGAAGTGGCCGCTTTTGATCAGGGGGCACATGTAACCTATTTGGGACCATCCGGATCACAGATCGGACATAAAGAGTCCATGAAAGATACCGCCAGAGTATTGGGCAGGATGTATGATGGGATAGAATACCGTGGTTTTGCCCAGGAAACTGTTGAAATATTAGGGGAATATGCCGGGGTCTCTGTGTGGAACGGTTTGACAAATGAATTTCATCCAACGCAGATTCTGGCTGATTTTTTAACAATGATAGAGCATTGTGACAAACCGTTGAGAAACATATCATTCTGCTACATGGGTGATGCGAAAAATAACATGGGAAATTCTCTCATGGTTGGGGCTGCGAAAATGGGTATGGATTTTAGAGCAGCCGCACCCAGGCAATGCCAGCCCGAGGAATCCCTGGTAAAAGAGTGTGAGAAAATTGCAGAATCAACCAATGCAAATATCACTTTGACAGAAAATATTGAAGAAGCTGTCAAGAATGTGGATTTTATCTACACAGATGTATGGGTTTCAATGGGAGAAGCACAAGAAGTCTGGGAAGAAAGAATTAAACTCCTTACACCCTACCAGGTGAATCAGAATGTTATGGATATGACTGGTAATAAAGATGTGAAATTTATGCATTGTTTGCCTGCCTTCCACGACCGACACACAACTATTGGTGAAGAAATTTATCAAAAGTATGGTTTGGAAGCACTTGAAGTAACCGACGACGTCATTGAATCAGACGCATCCATTGTAATGGATGAGGCAGAAAACAGGATGCACACCATCAAAGCGGTTATGGTTGCAACATTGGGACGGTGAGTTCTACAGGAGGGAACATGGAAAGAATCAAAGTAGAAGTAAATTCTGAAATAGGAGAACTTGAAGCCGTCATTCTCCATGCTCCGGGTCCGGAGGTTGAAAATATGACCCCGGAGAATGCCCAACGTGCCCTCTACAGCGATATTTTAAATCTTTCTGAAGTAAAAAAAGAATACACACAGTTTAAAAAAATACTTGAAAAACATACAACGGTTTTCTTTGTAAAAGATCTGCTGGAAGATGTTTTAAAAAATGATGCCGTCAAAAAAGCCCTCTTAAAGGATATTTTTAAATATGAGAACGTCCAGGAAAATATATCTTTCCTGCATTCAAAAACTGCTTCTGAACTGGCCGGTCAATTAATTGAAGGCGTGGTGATGAAAAAAGACAATTTAACAAATTTTTTTGATCCGGAACGGTATTCTCTTCATCCCCTGCACAATTTTTTCTTTACCCGGGATGCGTCTACCAGTATTGGCAATGAGGTTTTGATTAACTGTATGGCCAATAAAGTAAGGGAAAGAGAAAGTTTAATAATGGAGAGTATTTTTAATCATCACCCTATATTTGAAACCCAGACAATAAATCCATTCCGTTCAAGGAAACAAGTGCCGGGTTTGACAAGTGAAGGTGGAGATATTTTAGTGGTGCGGGAAGATGTACTGTTGATAGGTGTTGGCATGCGAACATCATCCCAGGGCATTGATTTTATTTTAAATCACCTGAAACATCAAAAAATGAAAAAACATATTATTGTTCAGGAGCTGCCTGAATCACCGGAATCATTTATTCATCTGGATATGGTATTTACATTTATAGATAAAACCCATTGCATGATATACGAGCCCGTAATCCTTTCTTCAGGACAGCTGCGAACCATTCATATTAAAATCCAGGATGGAGAGACGCTGATTTCCGAAGAAAAGGATATTTTGTCTGTTTTACGTAAGCTGGATGTTAACGTAAGACCGATTTTATGTGGCGGACACAATGATCCCTGGATCCAGAAACGGGAACAATGGCATAGCGGAACTAATTTTTTTGCCATGGCGCCGGGCAAATTAATGGGGTACAGGCGAAATGAATCTACACTTGAAGAACTAAATAAGATGGGGTATGCCATTCTTTCTGCAGAAGATGTTATCAATAATAAAATTGATATCAAAATGTACAACAAATATGTGGTTACCATTTTTGGTTCTGAACTTGCCCGTGGTGGTGGTGGCGCACGGTGCATGACAATGCCTGTCAAACGAAAACCAGTGAACTGGATATAAAAAAAGGAAGGTATTTTATGAAAGCAGCAGAATTAATCAATCTTGAAGACCGATACGGTGCGAAGAATTACAAACCTCTGGATGTGGTGTTGAGCAAGGGAAAGGGCATCTGGGTGTGGGACGTTGATGGAAATAAATACATGGATTGTCTGTCTGCATATTCAGCAGTCAATCAGGGACATTGTCACCCGAAAATCCGGCAGGCGATGCTGGAACAGTCTGAGAAACTGACCTTAACCTCCCGGGCGTTTCGCAATGATCAGCTGGCCTTGTTGTACGAAGAGCTTTGCAAACTGACTGATTCCCATAAGGTTCTTCCCATGAATTCCGGTGCAGAGGCTGTTGAAACTGTGATCAAATGTGCCAGAAAATGGGGATATGAATCCAAGGACGTCCCAGAAGGGCAGGCCGAAATTATAGTGTGCAATGATAATTTCCATGGTAGAACGTTGTCTATTATCGGATTCAGTACGGATGAAAACGCCAGGCAAAATTTCGGTCCGTTTACCCCGGGGTTTAAAACCATTCCATTTGGTGATGCTGAGGCCCTGGAACAGGCCATTAATCCTAATACTGTGGCATTTCTTGTAGAACCCGTACAAGGAGAAGCCGGCGTAATTATCCCTCCCAAAGGATACTTAAAAAAGGTCCGTAACATCTGTACAGACAAAAATGTTCTTTTGATCTTGGATGAAATTCAAACCGGTCTTGGCAGGACAGGAAAGTTGCTGGCCGAAGAACATGAAGGTATTCAAGCGGACCTCACCCTCATTGGAAAAGCCTTGTCAGGCGGTTTCTATCCTGTGTCAGCAGTATTGTCCAATGAGGCAGTGCTGGGGCTGCTGCAGCCGGGTCAGCATGGCAGTACATTTGGCGGCAATCCCCTGGCGTGTGCCGTGGCAAGACAGGCCCTGAAGGTATTGGTGGAGGAAAATATGGTTGAAAATGCAGAGAAGATGGGTACCTATTTTCTGGCAGAACTAAAAAAAATCAAACACAATAACATCAAAGAGGTTCGGGGTATCGGTCTGATGATTGCCATTGAATTAAAAGAAGGAACCCCGGGGGGTGCCAGGGCGATTTGCAAATCTCTCATGAAAATGGGAATCCTCTGCAAGGAAACCCATACCAACATCATCCGGTTTGCCCCGCCCCTGGTTATTCAAAAACAGGATATTGACTGGGCCGTGGATAAAATAAAGGATGCCTTTGCCTGATCTTATTCCCCAACAATTATAATTTATCCGATCCTTACCTTTTTCTGGAATAAGGATAATACAATTAGGAGGTCAACATGACCGGATTTAATTTAAAGCATGTTTATGAAGCTCAGCAATTTGATTTGGAACTGCTGGATATCATTTTTAACGTCACAGATAAAATGAAAGAGGATGTATCAGTAAAAAATAGACAATATGCTGATGTGCTCAAAGGTAAAATCATGGCCTCTCTCTTTTATGAACCCTCCACTCGTACCCGGTTCTCGTTTGAGAGCGCAATGGCAAGGCTTGGCGGCAGTATTCTTACGACAGAAAATGCAAAAGAGTTTTCCAGTGCTGCAAAAGGTGAAACGCTTTATGACTCCACAAGTGTGATGTGCGGGTATGCAGATTTGATTGTCATGCGCCATAATGAACCTGGCAGCGCAAAACTGGCAGCAGATGTTTCAAGTGTTCCAGTTATCAATGCAGGTGATGGTTCAGGCCAGCATCCTACTCAGGCATTGTTGGATCTTTATACGATTAAGGACAATTTTTCAGATATTGACGGACTTTCCATAGCCATGGTTGGTGATTTAAAATATGGACGTACGGTAAGGTCTCTTTCCTATTTATTGACCAAATACAACAATATTAAGATTTATTATGTGTCCCCTTCTGTTTGCAGAATGGACGATGATATTAAAATGTATCTCAAAACCAATGAGGTGGAATGGGAAGAATTGGATTCCCTTGAAAAAGTGCTGCCTTTGGTGGACTGTGTCTATATGACACGCATCCAGAAGGAACGGTTTCATGACCCGAAAGATTATGAAGAAGCATCAGGTAAATATATTCTTGATTTGGAAAAAGTTAAATTAATGAAACAAAAAAGTATCATCATGCATCCTCTGCCACGTGTTGATGAAATATCCCAGGAAGTGGACAAAGATCCCAGGGCCCAGTATTTTAATCAGGCAAAAAATGGCCTTTATGTTCGAATGGCATTATTATATCAGCTTCTTAGGTAATCGGTCTTTGAGATTGTAGTCTAAAGTTTCAAATACTTGCATTTATCATCCCTGAGCCATCTAATCTTTTTTGTTCTATTCATCTTTCTGTACTTGATTCAAATTCTGATTTTGACTTGGCATCTGTTTTATAAATTTCAGCCAGGGTTTCGATAACGTATCGGCATTCATCTGGAAAATTTTCTGCCGCATCTGCAAAGCCACGGCGGCCATGTGTCAGGCAATTGGCCATGATTGTTTTAAATTGACTGGATGAATTTCTGGACAAGGCATCGCATATCTGGATAGGCGGCGCTTTCCCCTTATCCCTTACTTGATAAAGAGAGTCTATGTTTTCACCTGCATGGCTTCGTCCGGTAAAAAACAGGGCTATCTTTCGGTTTTCATCAAGGACTGATATTATTCCCGTATTCCATATCCCCAGCAGGATATTCATCTTTTTTCAGAACAAAAAGGATAGTACTTTTTTGGAACTGTTTACTCCAGAAGCCAGGACTCGTGGTTGTAAATAGTGAGCAGCAAAGGATAGAGGATGGTGTTGATCTCTTTTTTGTCTGTTTCAAGCATTTTTTTGCCAAAGACAAGCTCACTCCTAAATAAATCTGGGGTGATAAATCTGGTGTCCACCTGGAATTCAAGGGAGGCAAGCTTTTCCAGAATTTTATCTTTTTCTATGCCGGTATGGAAGGCCAGGTGCCAGCCCCAGTCGCCAAAACTTGGTACATTTTCATGAAAGGGCAGGGTGGTCAATCCTGCGGCCTCAATGGTTCTTCCAATGCACAAAAAACTTTCCTTTGCCAGGTAGGGTGAAGTTGACTGGACCACCATGATCCCGTTTCTGGACAAATGGTGTTTGATTTTTTTATAAAATTCCTTTGAATAAAGCTTGGCAAGCTCGGGCGTGGAAGGATCTGGCATGTCCACGATGATCACGTCCCAATATCCTGGAACCTGTTCTAAAAATTTGTCAGCATCAATATTCATGACTTTAACATCTGCCAGGTGTTGGGCCCTAGACGACTTTTTGACCATTGCCTGATCAGTAGAGGCTTGATCATTAGATGTTTGGCCAACCGGATCTGCTAGGCTTTTGTCAGTTGTTTCCATATAGATTTGTCGGTCAGGCCCTGGAGTAATACCTTGTTCGGTCAGGGTAATTACTCTGGCATCCTGAAAGGAATTTTGGTTGATTCCGGTTAAAACAGGATGTGTTGCGGCAAGCTTTGTCATGGCAGGATCCAGATCCACCAGCATCACTTCTTTGACTCTCTTGTATTTCAGGACTTCCCTTAAGGCGCAGCCGTCTCCTCCGCCCAGAATTAGGACCCGTTCCCTGCCCTTTGCAAGGGTCATGGCCGGGTGAACCAGGGGCTCATGGTATCGGTCTTCATCTGTGCTGCACAATTGGAGGTTGCCGTTTAAAAACAGGCGGATTTCATCAAAGGGTTTGTAATGGGTGATGACAATGTGCTGGTATTGACTGGTCTGGCTGTAAATAATGGGATCATCATACAGGGGTTGCTCGATTTTGACCTGCCATTCCCTGTTGTTCATGTACCCATATACAACGGCCAGAAAGGTGGTTCCCATGACCAGGGAGAGGAACAGATTTTTGGGGATCAGTTTTTTTTTGGTAAAATAGACAAAGGTGATAAAGGCCAGGAAAAAATTCATTCCAGCAGTTAAAAAAGCTGCTTCCATGATTGGTGTGAATCTCAGGAACAAAAATACGTATATTAAAGATCCGACCAGGCTGCCGATATAATCAGCAGACAGGATATTGCCAAGATTTGTGGATAGTTCTTTGCTGTAATCATTATTGATTCTTAGGATAACCGGTATCTCCAGTCCGATCATAATCCCGATGAAACTGACGAAAAAGTAGAGGACCAGGCTGTAATGGGCTGTATATCCATAGGATATATAGGTCAGGGTGGGGGAGAATCCCCCCATCAGTGCCAGGGCAATCTCAATGCCGATAAAGGCATATACCAGCCAGGGTTTGGAGATTTTTGTCTGTATTAGGCTGCCAAATCCCATCCAGAACATCATAAGCCCTATTACCATGGCCCATTGCTCAAAGGCGTTGCCAAGGATCATGGAGGCAAGGCTTGCCTGGATATATTCAAGGATAATGCCGCAGGCCCCGCTGGCAAACATGCAGGCAATGAGCAGGAACGAGGCAAAATTAAAGGGGTTTCGTTTAATAGTCATTGTTCCAGGGCTTAAAATTACGGGGCTCAGAATTACAGGGTCCAGGTTTATATGGTATTAATGTAATAGAAATTTGCATTTAGCCATTAGGCTTTAGCTAACAGCCAACAGCTAATGGCTAAATGCTCGCGCGATAGTTCTATTACATGGCATGGGCAATAATTATGGCCACCGCTGCAATGGCAGCTTCAACAACCACCAGGGCCGCCACATTCCGGTCCTCCTTTATCTCCGTGGTCAGATTGGTGGTGGGAAGAATGATTTTGTCAATTATCATCCTGAAGACCAGGAGCATGACCATTCCCCAGGCAGTGTAAATTCCAAAGTTTGCCAGGTCGCTTCCCCAGCCGGTAAAGGGTCCTGATATGCTTCCCATGAGGATGATGCCCAGGGCAATAAGAATTCCGCCAAGGCCTATGCCGGCTGCCAGGTTATTGTCTTTGATCTCTTTTCTCACATTAAAGGGGGTGATCACTTCATAGATAAAGCCAAACAAAAGCAGGACCATCTGGCCAATGATAAAAAAGAGAATAACACTGGCAATGGATTGAAGAAAAGTTCCTCCCCCGCCTGACAGGCTTCCATTAAGGATAAATCCCGTGGCAATATAAATACTGGCTTCAACCATTCCCACGGCTGTATTGCCAGTTATTTTCCGGCCGTCATCCATGGTAAATTCCCTGACACATTCAGCATCATTGTCAAGGTGGGCCATCATTATAAAATCATTGATAAACCGGGATGAAAAAAGGAAACCCAGGATAATAAAACCGTCAATAATGAGCTGGGTCAGATCCAGGGGAAAACCCCTGGAGTCTCCTGAAAAAGCCCCTGAAAGGGCAATGGCAATACCAAGATAAAGCCCGGCCCTCCTGAGTCCCACTGCCACGTTGCCATCATCAATATGCTGATCGTCATCAAAGTCCTTTGTCCGCCTGTCATCCATAAGTTTGCCCAGCCAGATAAAGAAAATTCCGACCATGGCATAGATAAGTCCCTGGCCCAGGCCTGTGAGAATTGCTGGTAGATTCATGTATTATCTCCTTAAAATTATTTGCCTTTGGCTTTGGGGCCGCCGCTGCGAAGTTTTGATCCTGCGCCCCTGACAGAAGCAGCCTGGGATTTAAGACCCCCTGTTTTTAAAAAATTACTGGCCTGGAATCTGGGTGATTGTTTTACAAAGCTGCCCCGGGTACCATAATGCTGGGCTCCGTTTTGGTTTTTTCCAAAATAGGGCTGCCTGTTCCTGTAGTTATTGTTCCATCTATTCCAGGAACCATAGTGAAAATAGGAGGGAGGAAAAAAGAACATGGATGAGAAAAATGCATACCTGCCATACCAGGACCAGAAGCTGGTTCCCTGTTCATCCTTTTTCCATTCCCCATACTTGGAATTGCCCACATAGGCCATGCCTGGCGGGGTTGCCTGGGTCAGGCGATCCTTTTCAAAGACACCATAGGGCTTTGACAGGATGGCCATGCCAAGAAATTCAAGATTTTGCTCATAAAAGCTGGGGTCAACTTTTACCCAGTCTGTTTCAGAGGTTTCACCATTTTCCTCTTTTAAGTACCTATGATAATAGACCTCTCTGGCATCTTCAACCCAGAAGGATGCAGCATTATGATTCCGTGCCGGCCAGTTTTCCCCGGGATTAATGGCCAGTTCCTTCCAGGTATTGCCGATTTTATTGGCAAACTTTGATCCTGTGAACCCGGGGGTTATGGCGGCTATGGTTTTACTATCGCTTTCAACCAGGCTTTTGTATACCAAGGGGCTCACCTGGCGTTGAAAGGTGGCAAATCTGGGATTATAGTAATCTGAGTTTTCATCCCAGGATTCCCGTTTAATGGTGACAAAAAAATCCTGCCTCATGTCCTGGAGGACCTTGGTATAGCTTTCATAAAGCTGGCCCAGATCTTGTTCAAATACTGGTCTGGTATGCTCAAGGGTTTTAAAATCATGGGAAAGGGCATCCACATTGTCGATAAGGACTGCATAGTCGGCCTTGCCCCTGGATTTGTGGGCAAAATATTCTTTTTCAATGGTTTGAAACCGTGTTTTAGTGTCCTGCTGGATTTTGAGAAATGGGGCAAACCTGGCATCAATTTCAGGGACAGCATCTGGAAATTGTTCCCGGGCCTTTGCCACTGGACCTGTTGCCAGGCCTGCAACCATGGCTGCAATTTTCCCCTGATTGCTTTCAGCCTCTTTCTGGATATCATCGGTATTGTCCATGGCCTCCCTGATTCTGGAAAACCTATTGACCGGGCCCTTGGCCAATTGCCTGCTTTCCTGGATAACCTGGGTGATTCGTTTGGTCTGGACAAGTACCTGGGGGGCTAAATCCGGTTTGTTCTTTTTTACCAGGGGAGCAAGATCTTTTTTATACAGATCATTGGCCCGGGCAAGGGTTCCTTCTGCCTTTTCAAACATCTGGTCCCAGTTTTCCTTTTGGGCATAGGAAGCAATGGGCTGAAATTCAGCAGATTTTTTCAGACTTGCAAATTGTGCTCTGCTTATTTTAATATCCTTTTGAGCGGCTTCAATGGCTTTGGGCAAGGCTTTGGCATTTTTTTTGATATCATCTGGCAGTCCTTTGCCGCATCCGCTCAGAGCCAGCAGTATCAGGGCTATTCCCAGTAAGGATAGAAAGGATAATGCTTTGCCTGCCAGGGTATTTTGTTTGATTTTAAAAGGTATCATCCAGCTCCTTTGCAAATGATTGTGATCTGTCCCGGGTTCACAGGCTTTGAACGATATATCCTGTATTCATCCCGGCCCGAGCCAGACCATTCCTCAATGGTTAAAAAAAGGGTGGAATTTTCATTTTCAAATTCATACATATAGACTTTTTCCTCTTTGCCTTCCCTTTGATAAAGGGCTGCCCAGTCATCTTCATACCAGAATTTTTCTCCTTCATGAACAATGACGTCCTTGTCTTCGGCAATCTGGTCCAGATCGTCTTCATCCACGGACTGGCCCTCTTCATCTTTGATATGTCTGAAGCTTGTTTGTTCCAGGGTCATGGAGATTTTCAATTCATCATCAAACTCCCATTCAAAATAAACGATCTGTCCTGTTTCCAGGCACAGGCAGGTAAACTCGGTAATAAAAAAATCCTGGCGGGTTTTGAAATCTTCAGACATCTCCTGGTATCTGTTTTTTTCCTGGATATAATAGGTGTTTGAAAAATAGGTAAAAAAACTGCCTTTTCCCGCATCCATAAGGGTTAGTTCTGCCTGGTCTGATTCCAATATTAATTGGCTTTTCTCCAGGGTGCGGATGATGGAAAACCGCTGGTCAAAGGATTTTTTTATGGCAGTATCAATCATGGAATTTCTCCTTTCTGGGTTCCCGATTACAGGGTGTCAGATTTTACAGGTCCTGATTTCAATAGTCCTGATTTCAAGGGTCCTGATTTCAAGGGTCCTGATTCCAAGAGTCTTGATTTACGCATAGTAATTTCAAGAGCCCTGGCGCCTGGAGGTCAAACCATCAGTCCTTGCCCTGAACCGTTCGTTCATCTGACCAAGGGCCGTGGAACTCTGGGAGGCGATATTAATGGTTTCTTTGGATATCAGGGCATAGGTTTCAAAGGCTTCTTCATAACTGTTGCATGCCTCTTCCAGAGCCTGGATGTTCACGGTCATGCTCTGGCTCATCTGGGCACCCTTGACTGCGGCATTGCCAATGACTTTTGCCGTATCTTTCATTGTTTCAGCAGCAGCCTGCTGTACCATGTCCAAATGCTGGAGGGTTTCCATCTGCTGTTCAGCAGCCACACGCACAGCCAGGGCATTTTTCACTGCAGTGGACAGAATCATATCCGTCCTCTGGACCAGTCTTTTTATCAGATGGGAGTTTCTCACCATCATTTCTCCTCCAAACCGGGTCTGGAGGTTGGAGTTGTCAATGGTCTGGAGATCCACAACTGCCATGGCAAGGTCTGAAGTTAGTGTGGTCAGGGATTCCTTGAGTCTGGGATCTTCCACCGTCTCCATGTGGGCCATGAGTTTTTGCCAGATAAGTTGGCCCAGGAAAATTTTTTCCTGGAGATGGGGCTGGATCTCTTTCAGACTGTCGCAGATGGTGGAGAGTTCAGAAGCATCAAAGGCCACCTGGTCAGCCTCGTTGCGCAGATGGGTCCGGATCCCGTCAATGGTTGAGTTGACGGTTTCCCTTCGCTCTGCAATAATTTTCAGAATTTCATCCCCCTTGGGCAAGCGGTTTACGGTTTTGGTGAACAGACCCAGTATTTTTTTTGGGAAAGGCATTTCTGTCCTTCCCACCATGGTGGGATTTACCTTGTCCAGTTCGGTTTTAATGGCCAGGATATTTTTACCCACTGGGGAGGATTCGTCCGTTGCAACATTTTTAAGCACATCTCCCATTTTCCGGTCATAGAGGGTGACCTGGGCCTGGGTCTGATCCATGATTTCCTGTCCCAGGGAAAAGACAAAATTTCCCAGCTGCCAGTCACCAGGCTCTGTCTTCACTTTTTCTAAAAAGGCGTTGGCCTCGGTTTCAAGGGCCTGTATATCTTCCACAGTCAAATGTTTTGGCTGGACTGGTTCAAGGTTGGACGGGGCCTGGACCGGGGTCAGGGCGCCCTGACCTGAAATTTCACTCACTTCTGTCAGAACAGGGGCTTTGGCCTGTCTGGCAACGTTTTGTAAATCTCGGGAAATATCGTTCATTGGTTCCTCCTTAGGAAAATTTGCCGGCAAGAAAATGGGCCATAGTTTTAAATTCAGCGGTTTCATTGTTTTCAACAATATCCCTGGACCTGTGGGACACATCGTGAAGGCTTTGGATGGTTTTCTGAAATGTTTCCAGCTGATTTTGCCGACTCTGTATGGACATATCAAGGAATTCCTTCACGGTTTTATGAAGATGGGTAAGACCGATTTTTTTGATTTCATAGGTTAGTGATTCTCCTGGGTAACGTTCCATCATGGCAGGGGTTACCACTTTGAGGTCGTCAATGATCTCTTCTATCTTCAGGGTCATTTCCTTTGAAAAATTCGGGTCTTTTCTTATCATTAAATTCAGGCGCAGCAATGAATCCAGGATATCTTGGAACTCATCTTCAGGAGATTTTAAAGGGGATTGGACCGAAGGAGCCTCTTGTTTTTCAGCCGGTTTTATACCGTCAGCTCTGAAACGCTTCATGAGCAAGCCAAAACCCATGAGGGCAATCAGGAAAATTACCGCAACAATGATTATTGTCATCTGGGTTACTCCTTTATTTTAAGGGTAAGTATAATTCTACTTAATTTTATTTAAAACTATTTTGCAAAAATAATGCAGGACTTGATATTTACAAGGTTATAAAATTGTTAGATCCAGTATGAGATATACACAGAAGAAAAGAAAAATCAAGTTTTCCAGCCTGAATTGGGAATCTATTTTTTCTCAAAAAAGTTATTGCCGGAACCCCTGATTTTCTGATAGTCCTTTTCCATGTGAAAGGAATGGGATTTGAATAGTGAGAGTATATGTTGCGAAAGGAAAAAAATGGTAAGAAGTGAAGGTGAAAAATTGAAACGGGTTATTGTCTGTACACCAGAGCATGAATATGCCCATGCCAGTAATTTAGAAAAACATAATATCGGCGAATTGGGGAATCCAAAAATTGCAATTCAGCAGCATGATGCATTGAAATCCAAACTTAGCGAATTTGGAACTGAAGTGATAGATATTCCAGAATTACCCGAACATCCAAATTCTGTATTTACCCGTGATACAGCACTATCTACGCCGTCAGGTTTACCAGATACAATCCTGCACCTTGATAAAGTATTGATGACACTTGGCCAGGAACAACTGCTTTATTGTCGGGAATTTGTGTCAGATTTCACAGGCCTCGACTGGACTTTAGAAGAGGACGTCAGGGATAATTGGCCAAAAGCACTGTTAAAAAAATAAAAATCTTCATATTGCTTGACAAATTGCTTGACATTTATTTGTTTTGCTATACTGTATAGCGAGTTGCGCAGATATAAGTGACGCGCAAAGGTTTCCTTCTTTAGGTGTATATTCCCAACATTCAAATGTGGTTTGTCTCCCAAAGTTAGAAGCTATTATTTTATTTTTATTACAGGAGATTGCCAACATGGCTAATGGTATCGTAAAATGGTTTAACGACTCAAAAGGTTTTGGATTTATCGAACAGGAAGACGGCGGAAAAGATGTCTTTGTTCATCACTCAGGCATCAATTCAACAGGTTTTAAATCCCTCAATGAGGGAGACCGTGTTTCATTTGATATCGAGGAAGGACAAAAAGGTCCTTCAGCAGCAAATGTAACCGTGGTTTAGTTAACCGTTTTATTTGCTTGAAAAAAAAGTCATCTTGATGACTTAAGAAATAAAGTCTCTGAACAGCAAAATGTTCAGGGACTTTTTTTGTTTTTTGACAACTACTCTAACATAATATTGTACCCAAAGATTGTGCCATGAAAATAATCCAATCTTCGTAAATGATTTTAATTTTCTTCTGAAGTTTCCCTAAACCAGAAGGATGCTTGACTTTGGGAACTTAATGTTTACTTCATATAGCCAAGATTACTGGACAAAATTAAACCCAATAAAAAGGATGGTATGATGAAAAATTTATTTGTAATTTTAAAAGGATTTTTGCTTGCAGGTATAGCTGCCCTGCTCATCAACGGGTGTGTTTCCAGCAGATCAGGAGAAGTCTATTCAAGGGACCATGCAAGGCAGGTCCAGACCGTTGTGGCCGGAACCGTTGAATCGGTCAAGGAAGTTACCATTGAAGGCACCAAAACCCCTGTGGGTACAGTAGTAGGAGGCGTGGCAGGCGGCGCCCTGGGAACCACAGTTGGAAGCGGGTCCGGTAAAACCATCGCAACGGTTATCGGAGCCCTTGCAGGGGCCGCAGCAGGAACAGTTGCTGAAGAAGGCTTGACAAGAAAACCAGGACTTGAAATTGTTGTCAAGCAGGATAATGGCCCCACCATTGTGGTGGTCCAGGAAGCAGATCAATTGTTTGCCCCTGGAGACCGGGTAAGGATAATTAAAGCAAACGACGGCACCACACGGGTGTCTAAATAAATCTAAATTATTTCCATGAAATAGTCTGCTCTGTAGAATTCATAAGGAAAGCAACAGGAGAACATGAAAAAGAATACAAATATTAATGAAAAATTAAGGAATATTGCCATTATCGCCCATGTTGACCATGGGAAGACCACTCTGGTGGATGCAATGTTCAAGCAGAGCGGATTGTTCAGGGAAGGACAGGAAGTGGATGAACGACTCATGGACAGCATGGACCTTGAGCGGGAGAGGGGCATTACCATTGCAGCTAAAAATTGTTCTGTAGCCTGGAAGGGGGTAAAGATTAATATAATTGATACCCCGGGCCATGCTGATTTTGGTGGAGAGGTGGAGAGAGCCTTGTCCATGGCTGATTCTGCCATCCTTCTGGTGGATGCCTCTGAAGGACCACTGCCCCAGACCCGGTTTGTATTGA
>JAOZST010000041.1:0-23011 GCA_029939535.1 Desulfobacteraceae bacterium
TCTTCCCGCTTCATGAGAAATTTCTATGGTGCCATTAAAGGAACGGCTTTTTCAGTCTTGACTCTGGATCTGGGTTTTCAGGCCCTTGGACATGCCTGGGCTGGGTGGATTCATTCCTTTGCCATCTTGCTTTCATGGGCTACCATTGTGCTGACGATAGTGCGTGGAATCCCGGTGCTTGTTGAAGAAATCACAGCCATAAAAAAAACTTCCTCTCCTTAAATTTCCGGGGCTGATGATTAATTTTCAAAAACTTGTAAACAGCAAAGCGCTAATGGGCCTGGGCATTGAAGCCGTACGGTATATTCCAACTGCTCTTAGCTATCCCCTGATTAATTTTTTAGCCGGACGATTGGCCCGACTGAAAAAATTACCCCTGGTTCAGTCTGTCCGTTACAACCAGCAAGTTGCCCATGGAGGAAGATTAGAGCATAAAGACCTGGACAAAGCCGTGACAGAAGTTTTTTCCTATGCAGGTCGTTGTTTTGTGGACCTGTATCGCAATTTCAAAAGTCCTGTTGCACTACAGCAAAAAGTAGTTAAAAATGAAGACTTTGAACGGCTCATCAGGCTGAGCCATGATAAGAATTTTGGTGCGTTCCTGGTTATGCCCCATATGAGCAGCTTTGATCTTCTGTTCATGGCAGCAGCTGCCAGGGGTTTTGAAACAAAGGTGTTGACCCTTGGAAAACCAAGCGGCGGATATCAATTGCAAAACGAAATCAGGAGGACCACTGGCCTTGAAATTATGCCGGTAAGCAGCTATGCCCATGCAAAATCCATTGAAACATTGAACAAGGGAGGATTTATTCTTACTGCCATTGACCGCCCAATGCCGAAACAGAGCCGACAACTGAATTTTTTTGGCCGCCCCAGCCCTCTGCCGGCCGGGCATATCCGCATGGCCCTGGAAACCAAGGTGCCCATACTGGTTGCTGCAATTCATATGAACGATGCTGGTCTTTATCAACTTAGTTTGTCAAAACCGATTCACATGGTCAGGATGTCGGAGCCGGCAGAAGAAATCCGTTATAATGCTGAAATTATTTTAAAAATAGTTGAAAATCATATTCGCTCCCATCCCACACAATGGCAGATGTATTATCCTCTTTGGCCCAATGAAAAAACCTCCTCTAAAAGTTAAATTCCACCTACCCTGACAATGGTACCCATGGATCTATCCCAGCCACAATTTACAGGAATTCTTCTTGGTTCAGGTTTTATTCTCAGCCTGGGCGGATTATTATACCCCATTGCATCTGTTCAGAGCCAGGACCACAGGATATTTAATTTTTTACATCTGGGACTGGTTAAAATGGTTCCCCTTTTCAGGCTGCTCTGGCCCATGGGCAAGACCCCTTTCATGGCTGCCATGCTGAGTGTTTTATATCTAAGCGGCTGGCCTTCTGGATTCTGGGCAACATTGTTTTTCTGTGTAATTGCATGTATTGAAAGGTCCCTTAAGCTGATAGTGAAACGGCCCCGCCCATTTTCTGTGCTATCTGATGTGCAGATGTCTCAACCCCAAAAACCACAAGACCCTTCCCATCCCAGTGGGGATTCCATGCGTATCTGGTATCTGGCCTTTGTGATTCCAATGGCTTTTGGTCTTCCCTGGGCCATATTCATTCTTTTATGCAGTATAGCTATTCTGGTCAGCCTGGGACGAATAGCCCTAGGGGTTCATTTCCCTTTAGATATTATGGGAGGGACGGGACTGGGATTAATTGGGGCCGGACTTTATCAATTGTGCCTATAACCGGGTTTTAATTTGCAGATCAGGCACCATATCTTTTTAATATATCCTGAATCTTTTCATCCTGCTGCTTTTCCAGGATAAGCATTCGCTGGGATTTTGCATGTTTGATTTTCTCAACCAGTTTTTCTATGTCCGCGGGCTTTTCAATAAAATCACTGGCCCCCATTTTTATGGCTTCAACACTCTTTTCCACAGTACCATACCCTGTTAAAAGAATAACCTGCAACTCTGGTTTTTTTTCTATCAACAGTTTTAATGCCTGAATTCCATCCATCTCAGGCATGGAAAAATCAAGGATAACTGCATCAAATGATTCTTTTTCAATGGTATCCAAGGCGGATTGTGCTGATTCTGCGGTTGAAACTTTCATTCCCCTGGCACCAAGTCTCTCAGACATAACTTCCAGAAAATCGCTTTCATCATCAATCAGCAAAACTTTTTCACTCATGTTACCTTAGCTCCTGTAACGTTAATAATTTGGGTGGGCTTTTTAGCAAAGGCCACAACTCAAAAGGGTAAACTCCTTATGACAATGAATTCCTTACAATCAGGACAAGCTCTCCAGTATTTTCATCCCGGGTAATGTCATAATTTATCGGGGAACTTAAAGCATTTGCCTCCTTTGAAACAAAAAGGTCAAAAGCCTCTTTAGATACTGATACACCTTTAAATAATAATATCACACTCTTGTCTCCTCCTGCAATATTAATCTGGACCTCTTTTGAATCGCACATTTCCTCCATTAAAAGGCAGATGCATTGCCATACCAGCTGTTTAAACAGAAAAGGGCTTGTGGTCAACACAAAATCGTTCCCGGTGGATGACCCGGGAGGTGATATGGTAAGCCTGACTCCCCGGTTGGTGGTAAGCCTTGAGGTTATGGTTTTCAAAAATTCCAGAATTTCAACCACATTGACAGATGCTTCAAACCTGTCTGTTGAATGGGCCAGCTTGTTCATATTGGTAATGGTTTTATTGGCCTGCCCAACATGCTTGGTTATCCGCTGGCCAAGGGCAATGATTTTTTCAGGCAAAAGAGATTTGTCCTTGTTGGACATACGGGCAAGGTCCTCTAAAAGCCCGGCATTTTCCTTGATCACTGCAAGGGAATTTTTAATTTCATGGGTAGCAGAAGCTGTCATTTCACCGGAAAACAAGAATCCTTTTTTTGCTGTTTCCTTCCAGTCATGGCCCATTTTATTCACCGTGTTTTCCATTACATGCAATAGCTCCATCCATCTGGGGATTTTTTTTGACTGAACCGGGAAGGACAATGATAAACTCGCTGCCCTTTCCTGTAGTGCTGTGGACAAAGATCTGCCCATCAATTTCCTTTACAAGACCGTAGGTGATTGAAAGGCCCAGTCCTATGGCGTGGTGACCCGGTTCAGTGGTAAAAAACGGCTCAAAAATACAATGAAGATCCTTTTGGTCAATCCCACACCCAGTGTCCTTAAAGCTGAATTCAATTGTATTGTCCTCTTTGGGCGTTATTGTAATTTCAATGACCCCGTCACTGCCTATGGCAGTCATGGAATTATGTAGAAGATTTAAAAATATCTGCTGCAGATGCCCTTGATTGCTGTGGAATCCAGGGATATCTTCGGGAATATTTTCTTTAATCTCGATACCCTTATGCTCTGCATCTTTTCGTATAAAAACAAGGACTTCCCGCAAAACCTGACAGGGGTTTACCAGGGAAAATTTTGTATCCATGTGCTGGGCAAAATTGAGAAGCCTTCTGGTTACAGTGCTGCAGCGTTCCACTGATGTAAGAATATCATTGGTAAGATCTGCAAGCCTTTTATCTTCCTTATAGGTGTCCTGGAACCTGAAAATATCGTTGATCAACCCTGCTTTTTCACCAATAATTGCAAGGGGGTTGTTGACTTCATGGGCAACTCCCGATGAAAGCCTTGCAATTGAATTAATCTTGTTGGTGTATTCAACCTGGTGAAGGGCCATGATTCTCTGCTGATCAGCATGGTGGATATGATTTACAATATAGGTTGCAGTGCCAAGTATAATAAAAACAAGAAAAGCAATGCTCAGTCCCAGAACCCAGGTCAGACGGAATCTTGGCTGATACCATTTTGACAAAATCTCTTTTGGCGGACTTACAACAACCAGTCGCCAGAATGTTCCTGGTATCAGGGAGTGTCCTGCAATCAGGGTTTCATTATTTTCATTTTTAATTTTTAAGACTTCGTTGCTCCTGAGGTTTTTAAAATTCCTGAGAGAAGAAAGATTTTTATAGTTTTTTTGAGATCCAGTACTTATGAGAAACACACCATCCCTGTCCAGAATGAATGCACACTCTTCCATACCCAAAACCATACTGTTAATCAAACCCAGCAATGGATCCAGATCCTGAACAAAACTGGCAATAAAAAATTCATCACTATCAATCTCATGTTTTATGGTAATAATGAGTTTTGGAAAGCTTTCCTCAGTTTCTTTCCATGTTGTGAGTGACAATTCTTTTTTGGCCATCTGACCAAGGCATTGATCATTGCACTGCTCAATCATGCTTTCCTGATCAACCAGACCTGCCGATGCCTGCAAAATGCCCAGGGAATCAAAAACAGCAATACCCTGGAACCCTGAAGCAAGGGTGGTGAGATTCCCAAGCAAGATGTTCAATGTAGATGAATCACTCAAGTCCCCAAAGGAATGCTGTTCAAGAATTCGTGTTATGGTTAATTTTTTTTCTTCAAGAAATGAGGTCAGTATATGATTAAAATTATTTAAACTCCTGGATGTTTCATTGATCATTTCTTTTTCCAGGGCTTTCTTTGTAAGGGAATAATCTGCATAGGCTAAAATGAGCAGCGGTGTCATGGTAATAATAAGAACTGAAACAGCAATCATCCGCCACTTACGGCGAAAACTGTAAACTGAATCCAGACCTCCATCTGCTGTGTCTTTGTAGTCCCAGAACTTTGGTATGAAAAAATCTCTTACCGACATGGTCTCTTTCCCCTTTTTTAATCCAACAACACTACCCCGGAAGTTTTTTGCAGTCAAGTTTTCTAAAAAAAATATCCAGTATATTTCCTGAAATTTTTAAACCACGGGATCATTGCATCCTGATATGAAAAATGATAATAACAAAACAGGGATTGAATCCAACCCCTGAAACCAAAAAAATTGGAGCCAAGATAATTGGCAGGTTTCAAACAAATACTAAACCGGGGCATTTACATATGGAACAACAACCTCCTGCAAAAGCCAGATATCTGGAAAAACTAAAAAAAAATGGTTTTCAGGTGCCGGACTGCATCTATGTCTCTGCCGAAGATTTCAGGAATAATAATTTTGAAGAACTGCAAACCTTTCTTGCAAAACACCAGGAGAGTTATAAAGTAATAGCAAGGAGCGCCCACCCCCTTGAGTATTGCTTTAAGGGCGGGACATTTGACTCCATGGAAACCTATGCTGACATCGGGGGGATAATGTATGCCCGAAAAAAAATTATCAAGTCAGCAAAAACCACAAAAGCTCTTTCCATAAAGCGCCAGCAGGTTTTTAACAATGCACCTGAAATTGATCTGGATGAAATGGGCATTATTGTAATGCCCTTTGTGGAAGGATCCAATGTAATGGCAAAAATAATGTTCGGGGAGTGGGAATTCGGATATTGCCGGGACAGAATTTCCAAAGTACAGACCGAACCATTTATCACAAAAACCCCCCATGACAGGAAGCTGTTGGACCTGTCACAGGATATTGAAAAATTGTTTGGCTTCCCCTGTGAGATTGAATATATTATTTCAGAAATGGGAGAGATATTTGTTGTCCAGGCAAAAGATATTTCAGGAATTGAAATTCCAGAAGTGAGCCCGGGTCTTCCCTCCATCAAATTAAACGGTATTAAAAGGATCAGAAAAAGACGGCATTACAGGGAACGCCCCATCTATGTCATGGACACCAGGAAGCTGTACCGCAATATAATTTCCATCTGTGAAGACATTGCCTTTAACAATAAATCTCCAGACAAGGTTGTAAAAGAGGTCCAGGAAATTATAAAATCATTCCAGGCTGAACTTGAAACCTTTGCCCTTAGAAACGAGAGATTTGCCATACTGGGCTTGGCCATAAGCAAATCAGAAGAACTTTATCAAATCGCCAACCACTATCTTGATGATCTGCCGGAGCTGCAGAAAAAAATTGCCCATGAACTGAACCAGAATCTTTACAAGATAGATTTTTTTCTTTCCGAGGCTGATACTTTAATTGCAAAAGATCGTTTCAGAATAAACCTTTGCAGCCATGATGCTTATGGAATAGACACTGTACGCTACCCCATGTGGAATGTATTCTGGCATGCGGACAAACATGAATTTTTTACCGAAGAGTTTAAAAGGTTAGGTTTCAATACCGGAGACACAATAGGCATTCACATCAACCATGATGAAATCCCTACCATTTACAGGTTATAGGCCATCTATTAAATATGAATCCTCTAATTCTTAACCCGGTTGATTGTCTCTAAAAGTATTTCTATATCAATGGGTTTTTGAAGATATCCTGCAGCCCCCATTTTTTCCATATCAAGCCTGTCGTTTTCATCTCCATGACCGGTTAGGATAATAACGTTGACATCTGGATGGGATTCTCTTATGCGACTAAGCACTTCGCTTCCATCCATCTCCGGCATTTTAAGGTCAAGCACAATCACATCCGGTGTAATTTGTTCCATCATATTCAGGGCCTCCTGGCCGGAATAAGCAACCAATGGATTCAACATTCTCAGGCTTATTCTTTCAGCAAGAGTATCCACAAATTCCTTTTCATCATCCACAAGAAGAACATTTGTCCTAGTCATCCATTTTCCCCTTTGCCGGAATTTTCTATCCAGCCAGTATTTAAAAGGCTTTCCATATCTTGTACCACCTGGATGAATTGATTTCAAACATTAATATAAATACCATATTTTATACACCATTATTTTTATGCATCAATACTCAAAAATATGATATGAAGGCCTAACATGTAAATCTCATTAAAGGACATATAAATATGAAATGGATTGACCTGAGAAGTGATACCGTGACCAAACCCACAAAACCAATGCTGGAAGCCATGGTCCAGGCAGAAGTGGGAGATGATGTCTATGGGGAAGACCCTACAATCAATCATCTGGAAGCAATAGTCGCTAAAATGACAGGCATGGAAAGTGCAATATTCTGTGCCAGCGGCACCCAGAGTAACCTGCTGGCGTTAATGGCCCATTGCAACAGAGGGGATGAATATATTGTGGGCCAGCTTGCCCATACTTATCGCTATGAAGGCGGGGGAGCTGCCGTATTGGGAAGTATCCAGCCCCAGCCCCTGGATTTTGAACCTGACGGCTCCCTGGACCTTAAAAAAGCAGCGCAATTTATCAAACCCGATGATTTTCATTTTGCCAGAACAAAATTACTCTGCCTGGAAAACACCCATGGAGGGAAAGTGCTGCCAATGGATTATATTAAAGATGCCCGGAATTTTGTAAACACCCACAATCTTGGACTTCATCTGGACGGAGCAAGGGTGTTTAATGCTGCAGTAAAACTCAAAATCCAGGTTACTGAAATTACCCGTCATTTTGACACGGTTTCCTGCTGTCTGTCCAAGGGTCTTGGCGCACCTGTGGGATCAGTTCTCTGCGGTCCTGAAAAAATCATCCACAAAGCAAGACGATGGCGGAAAATCCTGGGAGGAGGCATGCGCCAGGCAGGCATACTGGCGGCTGCAGGCATCTATGCCCTGGAAAATAACGTGGACCGGCTGGAAAAAGACCATGAAAATGCCAGGACCCTGGCCCTGGGCCTGTCTGAAATCAAAGGAATTGGAATTAACCCGGACCAGGTTCAGACCAATATTCTTTTTGTGGATATCCAGGGAGATATCAGGAGCCTGTATGCTCATTTAAAAGAAAAGGGAATCATCATTGATCAGTCAAATCATCTGCGCCTGGTAACCCACCTGGATATTACCCCCCAGGATATTGAACACACCATTGGGGCTTTCAGGACCGCAAATTCTATAATTTAAACGAAATAGCTTGCCTTTTTTTGCCCATCTACTGCGTTGCATCAAAGGCCGAATACGTATAGTATTCGGCCTTTCATTTTCGTCACATTTTTCTTATCCCGTCACTTAAGATCTAATCTTTACCACCCATCTCTTTCAGCACCTTACGCATATAAGGTACCTTGTTAGTGAAAATCCCATGTACTTTATAGTGAAGAGCTTTCTTAAGATCTTTTTTACTGTTGACAGTAAAAGGATTTATCTTTTTTCGTAGAGAACGTGCAATCTTCACAGTTTCATCAGTAAGATGATCAATATTGGGATGAAGATAATTAACCTTTGTTTCGATAAGCCGGGCTTTCAGGTCTGCCGGTGGTTCATTTATAAGAAGAGCTGTCTTCAATTTTGGCCTGTAGTCAGCAAGAACAAGAAGAGGCAGATGAAAAAACGATGAAATGATAATCTGTGACGAAATTTCATAGTGTTCTATCATATCAACGATTTCTCTTTCCAGGTGCTTTTCCTTCAACTCAATATTGAGCATAATATCGGTATCCTTTGCCAGAAGAAGCACTTCTTCCAGTAGAGGAACCCTCTCATTCTTGGAACCAAGTCTGACTTTTCTTACTTGAGTAAAATTGGCTTTTTTCAGTGAAATATCACTCCCGGATATCCGCTGAAGATTGTCATCGTGAACCACATAGAGATAATTTTTCTTTCCTTTCCGGACATCAAACTCAATCCAATCAGCCTTCTCACGAATTGCCCTTTTAAAGGATACAATAGTATTTTCACGTTCTTTTTCAGGTGACCCTCGATGGGCATATAATTTAATCATGGAAAACTCAATCAACTCTCTACTCTATTATTATTTTTCAACCACAATTTCTTTAAAAAATACTATTTAAATTAATTGCAAATACCATATTTAATACTCTCCTGCACTTAACCTGCTCAGCACCTTAGTAATTACGCTGTTCAATGGGCACATAATCTAATAATTGACTTCCCGTATAAATCTGTCGGGGCCTGGAAATCTTCATTTCCGGATCAATCATATCCTCTTTCCACTGGGCAATCCATCCCGGCAGCCTGCCAATGGCAAACATTACCGTAAACATATTTGTGGGAATTCCCATGGCCCGGAGCACAATCCCGGAATAAAAATCCACATTGGGATACAGGTTCTTATCTTTAAAATACGGATCATTAAGAGCGGCTTCTTCAAGTTTTCTGGCAATATCCAGCAGAGGATCTTTGACTTTAACCTTGCTGAGCACAATATCACACATCTTCTTCATGATTTTTGCCCTGGGATCGTAGGTTTTATACACCCTGTGCCCGAATCCCATGAGCCTGAATTTATCATCATTATCCTTTGCCCGGGAAATGCACTGATCTATGGTCATACCGTCTTTGGCAATTTTCTCAAGCATAAGGATAACCGCCTGATTGGCTCCCCCGTGCAAAGGGCCCCAAAGGGCTGATATTCCAGCAGAAATTGCAGAATAGATATTCACTTTTCCAGAACCCACCACCCTGACAGCAGTTGTTGAGCAATTCTGCTCATGATCAGCATGGAGTATCCAGAAAACATTCAAAGCCTGAACCAGGTCATCATCCATATGATAGGGGATCACCACAGAGTCAAACATCATATTTAAAAAATTGGCGCAATAACATAAATGGGGCCGGGGATATACCACTTTCTGACCAATGGATATTTTATAGGCCATGGCCGCCATGGTCCTGATCTTGGAAATGATGCGCAGATAGGTTTTATTCATCTCCTCTTCCAGGTCCATCAATTCGGGATAAAAGCTTCTCATGGCATTGACCATGGCAGATAAAATCCCCATGGGATGTGCCTGGGGAGGATAATTCTGATAAAAAGCCTTCATATTCTCATGAACTGGAGAAAAATCATTTAAATATACAGAGGTCCTTGTCAATTCCTCCTGGGTGGGAAGTTTACCCGTGATTAGTAAAAATGCTGTTTCAACAAAAGTAGAGGATTCTGCCAGCTGTTCAATGGGGATTCCCCTGTACCGAAGGATTCCTTTTTCACCATCCATATAGGTGATGGCAGATTTACATGCGCCTGTATTCCCATACCCCGGATCAAATGTGACATAACCGGTTTGCGGACGAAGAGTTCTTATATCAATTGCTTTTTCACCTTCAGAACCTGTAATAACAGGTAGAATGACTTCTTTTCCATCAATTATTAATTTTGCAAATTCTTCCATATAACGATTCTACCCCTTTGTTTCTCCCGGAACAGTATAGGTTGTACATGATCCAGTGGAACATTCCCTTTCCTGGGTCTGGACACCCCGGGACCGGCCGCTGGAGGGTGAACTGCCTCCGGAAGAACTGCCCATGGCATAATTGGTTTTGGAAACAACCCTTTGAAACTCCAGTGATTTACACTTGGGACAATTTATAACAGTATCATCATCATTGGATCCCATGACGATGACTTCAAAAAACTCTTCACATTTTGAACATTTAAATTCAAATATCGGCATTTTAACTCCCAGGTACATTTATAATTAATTTGAGCACTATCACGCGAGCTGTTAGCTAACAGCTAATTCCTATACTATTAAATTTTAAAAATAAATATTTTTTATGGCCATGTCAAGACAGGGCAAGCAGCTCTTTGGCATGAATCAGGGTGGCAGGAGTAATCTGCTGGCCCCCAATCATCCTGGCAATCTCTTCAACTCTTTCCTCCCTGGTTTCAAGGGGTATGATAGATGTACAGGTCCTCCCGTTAACAATCTCCTTTAATATCCTGAACTGATTTGCACCATATTTGGCGATCTGGGCCAGATGGGTGATGCAAATCACCTGGTGCCGATCACCCAGTTCCTTTAATTTTAATCCCACCTTTTCCGAGGTAGCCCCGCCAATGCCTGCATCCACTTCATCAAAAATAAGAGTTTCCAGGGACTGGGTAGAGGACAGCACTGCCTTGAGGGCAAGTACAATCCTTGACAATTCTCCGCCCGATGCGATCCTGGCAAGGGGTCTGGGTAATTCTCCGGGGTTTGGACTTAACATAAAACTGATTTTATCCATGCCTGTTGGGAAAATTTTCTGCCTGTCTTCTGTATAAATTCCCTTTCCCGTGTCCAAATCTGCTTTTGATAACGGGTTTGAATCCATCTGGCTTGAAAAGGCAACCTCAAACCTTGCCTTTCCCATCTCAAGTGCGCCAAGCTCTTTCTGGGCAAGGTCAGCCAATAAAAGCCCAGCCTTCTGCCTTTTCATGGACAGGGACAAGGCTTTTTGCCTGATCTCCTGTACAAGAACTGCCTTTTTCTGTTCCAGATCCTGTATCTGTTTTTCAAGTCCCTGGGTTCCTGCCAGGGCTGCTTTCATGGTTTCATATTTATCAAACAAAGAGGAAAGGCTGCCCCCGTATTTTCTTTTCAGCCTTGAGACAAGATCCAGGCGCTGGTTTACCAGCTCCAGGGATTCAGGGTCCAGGTCAATGGTGGATGAATAGGTTCTCAAAACCTGGACAACATCCTGGAGTTCAAATATCATGGATTCCAGCCGTTCTGCCACAGAACCAAGGGTATGGTCTGTTCTGGAAAACTTTTCAACATCTGTTTTTAAAAATGAAATACGCTCAATAAGGGATTTTTCCCGGTCATATATCTCATGGATGCTTCCATTGACTGCTTCAAAAATTCTGCTGGCATTCTGAAGACGATCCCTTTGAATATCAAGGGTTTCATCCTCTTCAGGCAGAATATCAGCAGCCTCAATTTCATCCACCTGGAATTGAAGAAGGTCTTGTTCCCGATTTTTTTTTTCTTTTCTGGATTTAAGGGAAGTAATTTCTGCTGCCAGGGGCAGAATGGCTTTATGGAGTTTAGCCACCTCTTCCCTTAACAGGCCTGTATCAGCAAATTCATCCAGGATATAGAGGTGGTTTTCCTCCCTGAGCAATCCCTGGTGGGCATGCTGGCTTGAAATTCCGGCAAGGTTCCAGGTAACCTGTTTCAAAAAATCCAGGGTAGACTGCCGGGAATTGACAAAAACCCTGCTCTTGCCCGAGCTGGAAATAACCCGGCGGATGATGAGCCCTTCAGATCCGTCCATACCCTGTTCTCCAAGAACCTTTGCTGCATGGGAATCAGGTTCAATATCAAAAAAAGCCTCCAGTTCTGCTGTTTGTTCACCCGTTCTGACTAGGTCTGCCGAAGCCCTGGAGCCCAGGAGCAGGTTCACGGCTTCTATGATAATAGATTTTCCAGCCCCGGTCTCACCAGTGAGCACTGAAAGTCCCGGCTTAAATAAAATTCTTATGTCATCAATGATTGCAAATTTTTTTATGGCAAGCTCGCTCAGCATAAAGCCTCCCTGCAATCATGACTCATTGGAAGGAGATTCTTTATTTAAATTTTCTCTAACTGTCTTATTCACTGTTCCATGGATATCCCGAAAGGATTCATGGATGTTGGAGGGGGACAATCTGCCCATTTCAATAAACTTGACAATAATTTCCTTGGTGGTTCTCAGTATTTGTTCGTCTATGGATTTCATAAAAATCTGAATACCAGAACAAGCCGTCAAGGTCAAGAATTTGCAGTACTTTATTTGTATATTCTTGCATTGCCTGTATTGCCATGGAAAATATAATGCTTATAATAAAAATTCCATTTTAATTGACAAAAAAGGTGCCCACGGCGTGGAAAAATCTTTGGAAGCAGCAGAAAACACAGACATTCATGAATTATCCCATGGGGACAAAGAAATTTTTTTAATCGGCACAGCCCATGTATCCAGACAAAGCGCACAATTGGTGGAAGAAACCATTCTCAATCTTGAGCCGGATACGGTGTGTGTTGAACTCTGCGCCACAAGGCTTGCTTCCATAAAGGATGCAGACCGGTGGAGAAATATGGACATCGTCAAGGTGATCAAAGAGAAAAAAGCATTGATGCTCTTCATGAACCTTATCCTTGCATCTTTCCAGAAAAAAATTGCCGACAAATTTGATATCAAGCCTGGCCAGGAAATGATAAATGCCATTGGAGCAGCCGAAAAAACCAATGCCTTGATTGTGCCATCGGATCGCGAAATCCAGATCACCCTTACCCGGGTGTGGCGGGGCATGGGGTTCTGGGAAAAACTTAAATTAATGTTTTCCATGATATTTTCTTTTGGGGAATCCGATGGAATCCAGGAAGAAGATATCGAAAGGATGAAGCAGGAGGATATCCTCCAGACCCTTCTGGCCGACGTGAAAGAGGCCCATCCCATCATTGAAAAAGCCCTGATTGATGAAAGGGACCAGTTTCTGGCAGAAAACATCTGCAAAGCCCCTGGAAAAAAAATTGTGGCCGTGGTGGGAGCTGCCCATGTTCCTGGAATTAAAAAATATATAGGCAATGACAAACCCATTGACCTGGCTGAGCTTAACCGGATACCTGTGGCAGGAAACATGGGTAAAATATTAAAATGGCTGATTCCAGGCCTTATTTTTCTTCTTTTTGCAGCCGGCTTTATGATGGAAGGCAAAAATGCAGGCGCTGACATGATCTGGATATGGATTGCGGCAAATGGTGTTTTTGCAGGAATTGGCGCCCTTCTGGCCCTGGCCCATCCCTATACAATAATCTCGTCCATAGTTGCAGCCCCCTTAACTTCCTTAAACCCCATGATAGCGGCCGGCTGGGTCTCCGGACTTGTGGAAGCCTTTTCCCGCAAACCAAAGGTAAGGGATTTGGAAGCCATTCCCCATGATATTGTATCCATAAAAGGATTCTGGCGTAACAATGTCACAAGGATTCTGCTGGTGGTGATTTTCACCAACCTGGGGTCCACCATCGGCACCATGACTGCAGTACCCCTGATGCTGAAACTGATCTCCTGATTTTATATCCCGAAGAATCCAGTTAGACCTATACCCCTTCAACCTGACAAGGAGAACAAATGAAAATTAAATACAACTCTCCAATAATTCTGACTTATGCAATAATAGCACTAGGCGTTTTAGCTTTAAGCCGTAACGATATTTTAACTAAATATTTTTCTTCTCCAGCTCATTTATCATTTTTAAATCCTTATTTTTATATCAGATCAATTGCTTACATTGCCGGCCAATGAGTCAGGAGAAAAAACAGCCCTGAATTTATCGGTAAAACCATCATGAATCATGGCTCTATTTGTCAACAGACGTCTTTGATGCATCCAGTATTTTGGCGGGCTGGGTTTCAATCAGTTTGGTACTATCATCTTCTTTATTGGTTGATTCAGTGATTTGAGCCAATAAACGATTCCTGCTTATGGTTGAGCCAGATGATTCCAATTCATCCACACCAGTGGCTGTGATAGCATACCCTCCACTATCGGTTCTTATAATCCAGTTTTTTTCTTTTAAATACCAGAGGTGAAATTCTAAAAGTTCCTGGGGCCACTCAATCATTTTTTCCAGATACCAGGGGCCAACTCCAAAATCTGATGGAGATTCCCTCCTTTGAATATAGAGGATGGTTAAAATTACCCTGCGAAGATCTTTATCATTGTCAGATCCATCGTTGGAAAATTTATTTGTAATGGCATTCCACTGCTGTTGATTTAAGTTTTCATATCTGACGTTATAGGCAGCTCGTTTTTCCGGATCCTTAAGTGTTTTATAAGCACTTGTAATCTCGGAAAATTTATTGATATCGCCTGTACCCTTATTATCCGGATGATAACGTTTGGCTAATATATGATAAACTTTTTCAATGGTTTCCGTATCAGCGGTATGGCTGACCTGGAGGAGTTCATAGAAATCTTTGATCAATCCTTCATTCATATCTGCTCTCTTTTTTAAATAAACACCAGCCCATCAATCCTGATCTAAAGGCAAATGGCATAACCCATCCACTAAGATATACTCGTATTCAAAATCATTTAAGAAGTCAAATAGAAAATTGGATTATTACTATAATCGTTGCAATTGGGAACACCATTGCCCAGAATAAAGATTTCAAAAAATATAACAAGCAAACATAAAAAGCCCGGGACCCAAATGATCCAGGGCTTTTTTGGATTGAAAATTATGGTTATGGGTTGAGTCTTTTTCTGGACACTCCTGCAAAGCCGATCAAGCCAATACCCAGAAGAAGCAGGGTAGCAGGTTCCGGAATAGTTGTGCCACGCACAAAAGCCTCTGTTACTTCTATGCCTTTGATATGAAATGCCCAATAGGAAGTTCTGGGGTCTTGTTCAACCCAATCAAAAGTATTAGGGTTTAGACCATCAAAAACACCATTAAAATAATCCTCCGGTGTGCTTACGATACCTCCACCAATTGGCCCCGCCCCCCCCAATGTTTTGGTGAATTGTTTATTCGCATCGCCATCCCATGTAAAACCGTCACTTAAAACATCAGAGTTCGGGCGATTGTTATACTGACCAATACTTGCACTATACCATCCCGCTTCATCAAAGGTGTATTCAAAATAAGAATCAAACCATCCATAGGTCCAGTCCAAGGTATATCCATCAGGTATTGTTAAATCAGATATTTTTACAACCTTGCCCTTGGTGACCAGCTCATCAGCCATGGCCTCTGTCAGGTTCCCTGTCAGCGTGTTCTCGCGACCTGATAGTTCCCAGTCATCCTGATACTCCAAATGGTTGCCGTCTGCATCCCACACATTCAGCATGGGATCCAACCCGCCTCCATCCACCGGGCCTGTACCATCATCCACAACATACCCATATTTCAAAAACTTGTTACCGGGAAAACCTTCTGTTCCCCATGAAGAAGAAAAAATAGTTACAGTCTGGGCTGAAGGAATATAAAAATCAAGTATCACCACATCATTGTCATATTTAAAATTTCCGTCAAAATGCCATACTGAGGCTTGTACAGGGGAACTAACCATTAAAAAACTGATAATATTCAAGAGGCCTAAAAATTTTTTCATCGCATATCTCCCATTGATTTTCCAAGCCTGTTGAAATTGTTTCACAAAAGGCTTTGACTAATTTATTTGTAATTATGTACGCAACCTAATGCAACTTACGTGCCTGGTTGAAGAGACCGGAAAATGGGGTTTCTATTTTAAATTATAAAAAAGATACCTATATTATGGAAAAAAATTACACAAAAAATGAAAAAAAATACAGAATATTGACCTAGGATTTTATGGAAACAATGTCCTGGCCGATCAATACTTTAATGTTTTTTCTCATATGAGGGGTCTGTACTAATCTTCCAAAGGGGTCAAAGCCGGGCAATTCCTGTGCCAGATCAACTGCATGGTGATAATAGCCGGGCGTGTAATAGATAAGTGTTTTTTCATAATTGTAGTGGGGTGCATTTGTCAGCCGGGTCACTCTGAACCCTTTTCCTGTCAGATATTTTCCAACGCGTTTTGCTATGCGATAAATTCCATTCCCATTGGAAATTTCAATGTCAAATTCTTTTTTTGTACTGGTGCGGGCGATGGTCGTATCAAGATTGGCTTTTGCTGATTTGTATATCTTAGGGGGATCTCCTTCATGGAAGGTGAATACTTTTGGCCGGATAAGAGTGGAAGTCATCAAAGGCTTTTGTTCATCTTCCTGAAGACCGGATTCAGATTCTGCAATTATCGTATCTCTTTCTTGTCTGACTTTAACCAGAGCCAGATTATTTTGATATAATTTATTTTGACTGTTCAATGCGATTGCCGCCTGGAATGCTCTGGAGGCTTGGTTTAAATTGTTTTGCAGCAGGCTGGAATACCCTATGTTATTATATACATAATCAAGGTCAGGGTTTAATTTTAATGCAACTTCATAGGCTTCGGCTGCCGGGCCAAACAGTCTAAGACGGTCATAGCTGACCCCCAATGCATTGTAGGCATTAAAATGGTCAGGATTCATTTGTATCGCTTTTTTAAATTCTTCCACAGCCAGTTCATGCCTGGCTTTTTTCTGGAAATGCCTGGCAAGTTTGTAGTGGTAATCTGCATCTTTGATTCCCGGTTGAACCAGGGATATTTGTTTTTGGGAGGGTTGCCTGGAAGAAGACCAGTCCTGGAAGACAGAACAACCGGAAGAAAGAAAAACAAAAAAAACAATGATTACACCAAATCTAAACGTATTTAATAGCCTGTTTTTCATTTTCATTATGTTCTCCTTATTATTGGGTCAATCTATTGTGTTGCATTTTTTTAGATTCTCATTGGCTGTTTCATAAAATCGGGGATTGATTTCCATGGCTTTTGTGAAAGACAGCTTGGCTTTATCCCTTTGCCCGCTTTTCAGGTATACATACCCCAGATTATTATAGGCTTCAGCTTCAGACCCCCCTTTTTTAAAGGCTTCCAGGGCTTTATCATAGAGTTCCATTTCAGCAAGAGCCAGTCCAAGGTTGTTATACACCCGATTACTTGTATGGTTTAATGTTAATGCCCTGTGAAACGCCATTACAGCCGATTTATAATCGCCATGAAGGTATAGGGAAACCCCTAAATTATTATAAATAAAACCGGCCTGGGGGTTAATGGTTAAAGCGGTTTTATAATTCTTTATTGCCCGATCATATTTTCCCTGAATATCATAAATCTTTCCTAAAATATTATAGGAATTCCAGAGAAGCGGATCAAGTTCGATGGCCTTTTCAAAATTAAGCGTTCCTTTGTCGTACTCTTTTTTTAAAAATGCAACTCTGCCAAGGCCTTCATAAGCCAGTGCAAAGCCAGGCTGTTTTTGGATTACAAGTTGAAATGCCTTGCCGGCTTCTGTGCTCTTATCCCCTGCCAGCAGGGCAACTCCTCTCTTATACTCAACACGAATATTATCTTTATTTTTTTTTAGTGATTTTTCATAATTTAAAAATGCATGAAAATGTTCCCCTCTTGCAAGCATCGCATCTCCCAGACGTTCATACACGGCATCAGTCATTTCAACCGCTTTATGTCCGGTGTCTGGAGTATTAAACTGATTCTTATATTTGACCTGGGGCAAATCACTTACATTTTTAAATTCAGGATTCCCATATGTCACTTCGGGTTTCAGGCTGATTGTTTTTGACCCGCATCCGGATAAAATAACAAATATAAAAATATAAAAAAAACAATACTCGAAAAATTTAATTTGTTGATTCATCACTATTTTAAAATAATATTCTTATATATGGAAATTGCCGCAGGCCCTAATATGATAACAAACATAGCAGGAAAAATAAAAATTAGAAGCGGTATTAAAATTGTTACAGGTAATTTGGCAGCAATCTCTTCAGCCAATTGAAACCTTTTTGTTCTAAAAGATTCGGCAAATACTTTTAATGCTGTTGAGACACTTGTACCGAATTTATTTGTCTGAATTAATAAGGAGACCAGGCTGTTCATCTCTTGAAGATTTGACCGTTCTGCAAGGCTTCTCAGGGCATCATTTCTATCTTTTCCCACCCGGATTTCATGATTCAGAATGGAAAATTCATGGCTTAGTTCAGGATATATGAGGTCCATCTCCCTGCCTACCCTGTCCAGAGCGCTATCCAACCCCATACCGGCTTCAACACAGACAACCAGCATGTCGAGGGTATCGGGTAAGCCTTTTAATAATCTTTCTTTTCTTTTATCTGCTTTATTCTTCAACCAGATGTCAGGCAAATAATATCCCAAAAGGGCGGATATTGTTACAGCTACAATTGTCTGGGGATATGTCATCGTCTTAAAAACAAACACTTTCACGGCTATGGACAGGGCAACTGAAACAAAGGGTAGAAATAATTTAGCACCCCAGAATGCAGCCAGGGTATTTTCCCAGGAAAGACCTGCTTGAAGAAATTTCATTTTCAAGGGTTTGGAATCTGCAGCATCCTTTTTAGTCAGGTTTTTTCCGAAAAAACTGAAAAATGAAATAAAAAAGTTTTTATGAACCCTGGAGGCTTTATCAGATTCAACTTTTTCATCATCAACAGCTGCCATGGCATTAAAGCCCGCATCCTGTTGTATCTTTTTAACAATATCCTTATTTTTATTTCGCTGATTGAAAAACCTTACAAGAAACATACATAAAAAGAAAACAATCAGAAAAAAAAGAAGGGGCACAATTATACTTTGAGTAGACACTATCATTAGACTTCTATCTTAACCATTCTGCTCATAATGAAAATACCGATTATCATCATGATACCAGCACCGCCCAGCATAATTTGCCCAATGGTTTCAGTAACCAGGGGCTCTAAAAACTTGGGATTGGAAAAAGACAGCCACCCCCCGATTAAAAATGGCAATAAAATTAGAATGATGGCTGACATTTTGCCTTCAGCACTTAAAATTCTAATTTTCCCCTGGAATTTAAATCGTTCCCTGAGGATATCTGCAAGGCTTTCTATCAACCCGGCAAGATTGCCTCCTGTCTCCTTTTGTATAATAACTGCAATCACAAAATATTTAATTTCATTGCAATCCACGCGCACTGAAAGGTTTTTCAACGCATCTGGCAGGCTGACACCAAAATTCAGTTCATCAATTGTTTCTTGAAATTCAGTACCAAGGGGGTCCTCAAATTCTTCGGCAGCCAATTGCATGGCACTGTTAAACGAATGACCCGCTTTTAATGCCCTGGCAATTAAATCAAGCGCTTCATGAAGCTGGGCCTGAAACTTGTTTGTTCTGCGGTTTTTCAAAATAGCAAGGTAAAAATAGGGTGCAATGGCCGCTGCAATACCCAGGACCATGGCCAATAATGCGGTGTTAAGGAAAAGGAGGCCCGACCAATATCCCACAACGCCCAGCAGAGGGGTTGCTAAAATATAAACCCCCAGGGGATGAGTTGAATGTGCCTGTACCACAAGTTTCTCCATGCCGGAGACAAAAGGCAGGGATAACAAAAAATTATTGAAAAACTGAATATCGCTGAGTTTTCTTTTTTTTAGAATATCACCGGCCTCATTCTCAACAAAGGTATATTTTTTGAGCCGGTTTCTTATATCTGCTTTTTTGGCAGCCCTGATTTTTTTCAAAATGTAAAAGAAAATTTCAATCACAATCACTGAAGCCAAAAATATTAAAATTCCCGCAACCATGTAATTCATATGACAGTCCTCAAACCCTATACATCAATATGGACAGAAGGATCAAAATTCATGCCTTTTTGCGATAGGCCATAAATCTGGAATTTATCAAGAAATTTAGGGCGTATGCCATGAAATTGAAATCTTCCTTTTACTGTCCCTTCATCATTCACAAGCGTCTGCTTGAATGAAAATATTTCCTGCATGATTATAGTGTCCCCATCCATCCCGACAATTTCAGACAAACTAACCAGTCTTCTGCTGCCGTCAATCAGACGGCTCACCTGGATGACCACATTAATTGCGGAACTGATAAATTTTCGCAGAAAGACTGTGGGAATATCAAAATTTGCCATGGCAACCATTGTTTCTAGACGGATGAGGGCATCCCGGGGTGAATTGGCATGAATCGTGGTCAAAGAGCCGTCATGCCCTGTATTCATTGCCTGGAGCATATCAAATGATTCAGCCCCCCTGACTTCCCCCACGATAATTCTGTCTGGACGCATTCTCAGGCTGTTTTTTACCAGATCCCGCTGCAGGATCTCGCCTTTGCCTTCAATATTGGAAGGCCGGGTCTCCATCCGGACAACATGATCCTGCCTTAACTGAAGTTCTGCTGAATCTTCAATGGTTACAATCCTCTCATTTTCCGGTATAAAACGCGACAGGATATTCAGAAGTGTTGTCTTGCCACTGCCGGTTCCACCTGAAATAAGAATATTTGATTTGGCTTTAACCAATCCCATCAGGATATCCTCAATCTCCGGCACAAGGGTTTTGTTCCTTATCAGATCGATGAACTCCAGGGGAATCACGGAAAACCTGCGAATGGACATCATGGGGCCATCAAGCGCAAGGGGCGGGATGACCACATTTACCCGGGACCCGTCCGGGAGCCTGGCGTCAACCATGGGGTTGGATTCATCAATACGCCTTCCGATGGAGGACACAATTTTGTCAATTATTTTCAACAGATGCTTGTCGTCCCGGAACCTTGCATTGGTGAGTTCAAGTTTACCAAACCTTTCCAGAAAAATTGTTTTATATGAATTTACAAGGATATCTGAAACTGTCGGGTCCCTTAAAAAAGGTTCCAGAGGACCGAAACCCAAAATTTCATCAATAATTTCAGATAAAATTATTTTCCTTTCAGAAAAGTTGAGAGGCAGTGTGTTTGATTCTTCCCTTAATAATCTTTCAGCGATCTGGGTGATCTCCCGAATTAACGAGTCCTTACCCATGGTGTCAATAATGGATAGATCTATCAGTTCAAGAAGCTGTTCATGTATTTTAGCCTTAAACTCAAAAAATTCGTCTGACATCTGGTTTACTTCTGTTTTCGGCTTGAATTTTATAAGATTCTGTTCCAATGAAAGCTCCTGTTTAAATGACAATTTATATTAGGATCTGGCTGAAAACCATGTCCACTTTTTCCCCTTTTTAGGTTCTTCCGGAAAAAAAGAACCCGCATATTCATTAAAGCTTTTCACAATTTTAGATTTTGGTGCAATCTGACAGAGTGGTTTTCCCGTATTAATGGCAGCCATGGTTGTGGGATAATCATTGGGGATAACCCAGGATATTTTTTTCCCGATTCCTTCCTCAGCATTATTCTTTGATACTGAACCGTTTTTTATATACCGGTTCAGGGCAATATGAATATTTTTAAGTTCAATCAGCCCGTAATCGGAAAATGATTTTATCAGCAGGTTGGTGTTGGAAAGACATGGAAGACTTTGAATGGTGACAATCAATAACAGGTCAGAAATCTGGAAGACCTTAAATGCTGTATCACTGGTGGACTGTCCCATGTCTATGACCACATAGTCGAAATTCATTTTTATGGTATCAATAAGAATTTCCATGGTTGCCGGAGTTGGAGACTGTTCATTCAAAAACCTGGGGGACGGGAGAATATGAATTCCCGTGTCATGCTCTGAAAGAATGTTTGACAGGAATAAGGTATCAAGACGTTCGATGTTGTTGGTGATATTGCCCCAGTGATGTTTGGGTGACAGATCCAGAAATATGGAGATCTCTCCAAAAACATCATTCATATCCAGCAGGGCAACAGACGGTTTTTCCTGTTTCATGGCAAGGGCAACTGCCAGGTTTACAGCAATGGTGGTTGTACCAACACCGCCCTTACTGCCGACAACGCTGAAAACCTGGCTTTGTTTTTTTGTTTTGCTCTTTTTTTTTTCTCTTCTGTCGCGAAACCGGTCCAGGGCTTCATCAACCATGTCTGTTTTCAAGGGGGTTGGAAAAAATTCCTTTACACCGATTCTCAAGGATTTAATTAAAATATCCTGGTCTGAATACTTGGAAATCAAGAAAAACTCAGTTGATTGATTATTCTCTAAAAATGCCTGGATATGATCCAGGTCTTTTTCATAATCTCGGCCCAGTTCAAACAGGATTAAATCAGGTTTCTGCTGTGACTTTTCCCCTATAATACTAAATTCATCTGAATCATTCAATATTCCTATAAAAATGTTTGTTAATTCCTGATCTTTAATGTCCAGTTTCACAAAAGCAGTTTCAATTAGCATGGGGTCTTCTTTCCAAAAACAGGTTACTGAATCAAATTGGGATAAATGCCTTTGGCATTTCCATAAATGCCACCGGCACCGCGAGCAAAGTCATAGCCACAACTAAAGTCCAGAACCATCATATCACAAATAATTTTCATTTCAACTGTGTTGTCATCATGGGATGATGAAGTGGCAACAGACATTTGGATCTGCATTTTGGCAAATCCAATAATCTGTGTAGGCCCATCGGGATTTGTTACTCCATCATCACAAACCGGTATGGTTGCCGTCCAGATTCTGGAATCTCCATCACCATCCCTGGTTTTGAAAAAATCAAACAGAGCAATAAAGGGTGCCGGCTTCAGATCGCCGTCTCCATCACGATCTTCAGTATATTCAATTTCATAAAATTCGTCATTGACATCGTCATAGGTAAAAATAATCCTGTCCCCGGTAAACAGGCCTGATATCCCGTTTTGATAATTAAAGGTATCCCCTATTTCGGTTTCAGGTGTTTGGGTTGGACTAGGGTTTTCGACATCTGGAAAATTTTCATTAAGCCAAGCTGTTCCTTCAGGGTGACCGGCAATTAGATCGATACATTTAGCTTGCATTTCAGCTGAATCAGCTGAATCAAAAAAATTATGCCATCCAGCACAATCGTCTACA
>JAOZST010000041.1:23021-25747 GCA_029939535.1 Desulfobacteraceae bacterium
AGTAGCATGGTTTAAAATAATTGTGTCCCCACAATGATCCTTGTAACTTAATGAGACCCCAATGGGTGCGACAAGCCCGCCTGCACAGATCTTTGACAGGCCGGAAAGCACTGCTGTAGCCGTGGCTTCAAGGTCAATGGAAGAAAAAGAAAATATATTTGCAAAAAATGCAGTTACAGGTCCGTTAAGGCCGCCTTCTCTTTTAACTGTAACCCGAACACAATCCGGCTGAACAAGGTTTTCAACCAGAACCTGGCCTGGATCTGGATCATCCCAGTCCCATCTGGAGATTATGATATCATTAAAATCAAGGGTAAGAGGTTCGGGATTTGCCGGATGAGATATTAACGCATGTGCCTCGAGCTGGGTAGACAGTTTTTCAGCTCCGGTGAGCGTATAGCCCCCATCTTGGATTTGTTCAGAGTAGTCCATATTAGAATAAATTTCTCCGCCCAAATACCCGCATGCGGCCAGGGCGGCAGAATCGGCTGCATTTTGAAGTTCTCCTCGTTTAAGCATAATATAACCCACATCAACTGCCAGAGCGCAGAACCCTAGGAGCACAGTCAGCAAGAGACCAGTCAATGCAGCTACCGCACCTTTTTGATTATTTAAAAGGGAAGAATTATGGATTGCTGTTTTACACATTCTTCACTCCATGAACATTTTTGAATGGGCCCATATATCAATTGGGCCCATAAAAAGAGAGAGGTATAAAAAATCATACTGATATTTAATTTTTACTTCAAGGTCATCGCCAAATTCAAAAGAAAGGGGATCAGGGTCGACTTCAATATCATCACTATCAAGAACATCGCTCCCAAATGTCACCAGATGGGTCTGGGCAAAATGGATGACCCTGTCTTTAATGGCCTGCCTTTCATTTGAGTCATCCCGGGTACCGTCCTTTTCCAGTTTTTTTATAAGGATTCCTGCTCTTGTGCCTTCTTTTGCAGCATTTATAAGAATGTGTTTGTTGTATAAAAAAAGAGACAATTCCATATTTCAAAATATCAGGATTAAAAACACGGGTAAAATAAAGGCCAGCTCCACTGCAGAAGCGCCCTCCATATTATTTCTAAAAGGCTTCAATTTTGATCCTCCGTACCCATGCCCATCATGGATTTTCCTACAACCATCTTGTTGCCCATATTAAATCCTAAAAAACCATCTAAAAGAGGATTGTATTCAAAGGTCACAGTTACTGACCTGTATGCCTTGAAATATACTTCGGCAATATCTGGGGTTACAGTAATAGAGGTACTCCCGCCATTCCAATTAATCATTTTGTCGTTGCAAAAATCCACAACAACAGCCACTGCACTGGCCGCATCTTCCGGCCAGGTAATTGTCTGACGCGCGGCTACTCTGGTGGCAAGGGTCAATATATGCTTGTTATATATAAGACACGAAAGATCAATTGTACCCAAAATCAAGAGTACAAGAAAAGGCAGGATAACTGCGAATTCAACTGCTGCTGCCCCTGCCTGATTTTTGAATATCAGGGGCTTCATTTTTATTTTACTCCCATTCCTGAAAGGTTAATATTTACTACAGGTTTTTTTGATTTCTTTTTAAAACTGTCCTGATATTGATCAAGGTTGTTCATGGCGGCCTTGCCGTCAAGAATTGTAACCGGGTCAATATTAATCGGTGCATCCGGATTTACTGTCTGGTGAAAGCGGGCAGTTTCAAAGGAGCGCCCCCAGTTTTCGTCCAATAAAGTCTGCCTGTGAGAAGTTGAGCTGCAACCGAATATTATGGGACAGATCAGTAAAATGATGAAAATTAAAATATTTTTATGCAAAATCTTTACCTCCGTGGGCATATTCTGTTTTTAGTCCGTTTCAAATGAATGTCCGAACTGGCCATCCAGATCTGCATCAAATTTTTCTTTGTAAAATGACTTTTCAATTGGTTTTTTTAAATTAAAAAAGATTTCAGCATCATCCGGTTCTGTATAATAATCTGTTGGAACCGACTGCATATCTTCATTTATGGGTTTTGCAAAACGAGGGGTTACAATAATGATAAGCTCGGTTTCATTTTTTTGAAATGAAGTGTTTCTAAAAAGAGCGCCAAGTACGGGGATATCACCCAGGAATGGATATTTTTGAACCTGTTCCTTAATGGATTCCGACAAAAGACCGGCAATGGCAAAACTCTGACCATCGGCAAGTTCGATCATGGTGGAAGCCGTGCGGGTGTTAAGTCCCGGCACGACAAATCCACTGAATTGAACGGCCGTGGAAAAATCAAGTTCTGATACAGTTGCTGTTACGTCAATGCTGATTTTGTGATCCTCCATTACCAGGGGTGTAAATGAAAGCCCCACACCATATTCTTTGTAGTCGACAAAGACACTGCCGTCATTATCAGCCAGCGGGATGGGAAGCTCACCCCCGGCAAGAAAACTGGCAGTCTGACCGCTCAGAGCGGTGAGGTTTGGCTCGGCAAGTATTTTAACAAGACCATCTTCTTTTAAGGCATTAATAAATGCAGACCACGAAAAACTTTCACCATGAAGTCTAAACATGGCATTGACTGCATCGGAATATATAAATCCATCCTTATCGGTATATGTTGTCAGTCCCCCCAGGTTGGTAATGGCCAATTCACCTGTATAAAGATCTATGGCACCCATGTTAATCCCAAGCTGTTTTCCAATGGTACGGGACATTTCCGCCATTTTAACCTCCAGCATGATTTGATGAATACCCCCCACT
>JAOZST010000175.1:0-8045 GCA_029939535.1 Desulfobacteraceae bacterium
AGGTCACAAGCAACCTGAAGGTCACAAGCAACCTGAAGGTCACAAGCAACCTGAAGGTCACAAGCAAGTCTTTTTACGGGAACTTGGAAGAAGCCCCGTTATTATTTATATTAATTAATTGTAATAAGGAGTAAAAACATGGAATTTCTAGTTGGTAGTGTATGGGCAGCAGGCCTTGCAATTGGTATCGCAGCATTTGGTTGTGGCATTGGCCAGGGTTTGGGTCTTTCCGGTGCAATGAGCGGTATTTCAAGAAACCCTGAAGCAGCCGGTAAAATCCAGGTGAACATGCTGATTGGTCTTGCAATGATCGAATCTCTCTGTATTTATGCATTGGTTGTTGCTCTTATTCTTATGTATGCTCATCCTGCTCTTAAAGGTGCTGTAGCAGCAATGGGCGGCCATTAAGATATATCATCAGGCCAAATAAGACTATAAAAAAGGGTGCAAGGCTGAAAGGTTCTGCACCCTTTTTTTTGTTTTTGTATGATTTTTCTTGCCTGACCTTTTGGGGACTGGTATGTTTTAAAAGGTTATGTGGTGATTATTATAAGTCAGGTACAAATAAAATTGTCCGGTTTGGGAGGTAGCCAATGAAAAATGAGTCAATTGGGTTTCAGCCCATTTCTGAGGGAAAGGAATTTGGTGCGGAAAAAGAATCTGCGCAACAGGTTCGTCAATTATTTCGCATACCTGTATCTGACAAAGAATTTATACAGGTAATTATCAGGAAACAAAAATATTTTGTATCAGATATCAGTCAAAAGGGAATTGGTTTCAGTATAGAAAGCCGGCTTGGTTTTCAACACGGTGAAATCCTGACCAATTGTGAATTAAAACTGGCAGATAAGGCCAGGCTAAACAATTTGACCGGCAAGGTTATTCATTGTTCATCCACAGAGCAAGGATCTTTGCAATATGGCATACAATGGATTAACCTGGGGAACAGGGAAAAGAAAACTCTGAAAGATATCCTTTCCCAGATGAAGTCGGGAGCTCTAAAAAGAAATGATAGAAAAATAACCAAGGCCCGAGAATAGAAAAAATGAGTAAAAAAAAAGATATTATGGACCACATTCTTGCAGGCAATGATGAAGAGATTGCCAGCAGAACCAGGGAACTGGATTGTCTTATTTATCGCAGCGATGAAGAAGAACTGGAAAAAGAATCAGCCCGGAATAAGGAAAAATCCTGGAAAATTTCAAAGGACAATGTCTCTGTTGAAATCTGGGAGAGCAGGGCCAAAATAAAGGTAAGACTTTCCCAGAGAACAGATAAGGATATTTCCATGGAGAGAATTGCCAGTATTGCAGTAGATGCTATTCTTGAGGAATTGAAAAAGGAGGGATAGTGGTGATTATTGTCTGTCCGAAATGTGCCAGAAAGCATAAAGTAAATCCAGACATACTCAAATCCCATATTGATTCTGGAAAAAACGTTTCTGCAACCTGTAGATCCTGTAAGTATAAATTTCCAGTACACATGGACCAGTTAGCGGATCAGCCTCCAGGGCCATCAAAGGAAAAACAACTGGGAAAGCAGCCAGTTGATACGCCCAAGATTGACAGGCCACAGGGTCGGCTGGTTGATCCAATGGCTGAAGACACCTCTGGTGAAAAAGAAGCCCAGGGAGAAGGGGCCAGAAAAATTTGTGTGACCCTCAGTAAAGGAGGGGTGGGAAAAACAACTACCTCGGTCAACCTTGGGGCAGGCCTTGCACTTGCCGGATACAAGGTGCTGCTTGTGGATACAGATACCCAGGGGCAGTCCTCCTATATTCTGGGGAAAAAACCCAAGGCAGGTTTAACTGAACTCTTGACCAAGGAACTGGCCCAGGATGAATGTATTGTCAAGGCCAGAAAAAATCTTTGGCTTCTCAGTGGGGGCAAATCCCTTGCCGGGATGAAACGGATTATTGACAGGAAAAGTTTTGGCGCGGAATGGACTTTGGCTGAGGCCATGGAACCCCTTGAGCGCAGGTATGATTTTATACTAATCGACACATCGCCTGGGTGGGACCAGCTCATCGTAAATGTATTGTTTTATGCTACTGAAGTGTTGGTGCCGGTGGCCCTGGAAGTCATGCCCCTGCATGGGCTTTCAGAATTTCTGAAAAGCCTTGGTTCCATACAGAAATATAGAAAAGAAATCAGTTTAAAATATATTGTACCCACTTTTCTGGATACCCGGATAAAAGGACCCCAGCTTCTGTATTCCAAAATAAAAAAAATATACCCGGACTATGTCTGCCCACCCATCCGTTACAGTGAAACCCTGGCGGAAGCACCTTCCTTTGGTAAATCAATTTTTGAGTTTGCACCGGGTTCCACTGCTTCGGCAGATTACAGAGAGCTTGTAAGAAAAGTGAGCATGAATGATACTGCCCTGATTTGATCTAATTGGTATAATCTAAATCAGGCCAATCTATGCTACTGCTATTTTTTCAAAGATTGGATATCTCCTGCCTGGAGACCACCTTTATTGAATTCTCAGCAAGGATTTTCAGTGCTTTTTCATGATCATTAAACCTGAAGATCATGATGGCATTGCTGCCCTGGGAATTTGCACAGGCATACATATATTCAACATTGACATCCTGTTCGCTTAAAGGATCAAGAACCTTATTCAGTCCACCGGGTTCATCGCTGACTTCAACGGCAAGCACCTGGGTCTTTCCCACAGTAAATCCTTCTTTTTTTAATGCAGATTCTGCTTTGTCGCTGTCATTGACAATGAGCCGTAATACTCCAAAATCTGTTGTATCCGCAAGGGACAAAGCCCTGATATTTACCCCGGCATCTCTGAGAATTGCAGTGACCTCAGCAAGTCGGCCTTCTTTATTCTCAACGAATATGGATATTTGTTCAGCTAACATTATTGTTCTCCTCTAAAATTTAAGAGTTGCTATTTGATTTCTCCTTTGAACAAGGGCTTCCGTTTTTCCAGAAAGGCAGAAGTGCCTTCTTTGGCATCTTCACTGGTCATGGCCATGGCAAAACCGTCATTTTCAATCCTGCAGCCAATTTCCAGGTTTGTTGCGGTTCCATTCTGGATAACCTCTTTGGCAGCCCTTAAGGCTACTTTACCCTTGGAAGTTATAAGGCCTGCTGTCTTTAAAACTTCTTCCATCAGGTTTTCATGGGCGCAGACTTTATTAACAATTCCATATTCAAGGGCTTTGTCAGCTTTTATGTTTTTACCGGTAAATATTAATTCCTTGGCCCTGTTATTTCCCACAATTCTGGCAAGGCGCTGGGTGCCACCAAATCCCGGGATCAGGCCTAAATTGATTTCAGGTAGTCCAAATATGGCTCTTTCCGAGGCATATATGAAATCACAGGCCAGGGCTGCTTCACTTCCTCCCCCCAGGGCAAAACCGTTTACAGCTGCAATGGCAGGGATGGGAAGGTCTTCAATTTTTGAAAATACTTTCTGGCCTTTTCTGGAGAAAAATTTGGCTTGCAAAGGATTCATTTTTACCAATTCGGCAATATCGGCACCTGCCACAAAGGCTTTATCCCCTTTACCTGTCAGGATAAGCACCCGGATATCCATATTTGCCCTTACCATATCAAGGGCAGTGTCCAGTTCGTCAAAAAGGGCATTGTTAAGGGCATTTAATGCCTTGGGCCGGTTAAAAAAAATAGTTGCAATATTGTTTTCCACCTCAAGAATAATGTTTTCAAAAGACATGGGTATCTCCTTTTTTTCAGTTATAATTGTCTTGGGTTAGTTGCGTTAATATATTTTTCAATCCCATTGGTAATTGAATTGCATATATCATTTCGATAGGACTGGGTCTGCAGTCTTTTGCATTCTGTTTTATTGCTTATAAAGGACGTTTCAATCAGAATGGAGGGCATTCTGGCACCCAGAAGAACATAAAAGGGTGCCTGCTTGACACCTAGATCCTTTATTTTTGAATATTTTTTTTTCATGCCTTTTATGATGTTTTTGTGAACATCATTGGCAAGCCTGGTGGATTCTTCAATTTTGGCATGTTTCATCAAATCGCTTAAAATGTATTCAAGGTCAGAAATATTTTTTTTGGAAGTTGCATTTTCCCGGGCTGCCACAGCAATAGCCTGGTCATCCGTTGCCAGGTTCAATATATAGGTTTCAAAACCTGCAAGTTTTTTGTTCTTGGCTGCATTGCAATGCAGGGAAATAAAAAGATCTGCCCGCTGGGTATTGGCAATGGCAGTCCGTTCTTCCAGGGTCAGTTTTTTGTCAGTGGAACGGGTCAGTAGAACGGTGCACTTGAGCCTTTTCCTGAGCTTTTCAGCAAGGGTTTTGGCCAGCTTTAGTACTATGTCTTTTTCCCATACCCCTTTGCAATAACCTGGAGCACCAGGGTCCGGGCCGCCATGGCCGGGATCAATTACTATCTTACTTACACCAAGGGCAAGTTGTCTGGCAATATCTGATGATTTTAAATTGTCCGTGGTGATCCTGGAGGTTTTTATTGGCGCCTTGGCAGTCCCTTTTGCAACAGGCTGCTGGTTCCTGGAGGCCAGGGCTCCGTTGGAACCTTTGCCCCATACGTCAATGATGATTCTAAAGGGATCTTTTAATGAAAAAATTTTATAATTTTCAAAGGATTTGATATCCACCACCACCCGGACCGTATGGGCCAGGTATTGACCGGCCCGAGCCTGTTTTAACAGATCATCGTTGATGGGGGTATGTTCGGCAACCCCCTGGCCCAGCCTTGCATTTTCAATATCAATATACAGGCGTTGAAAGGGCTTGTTTATTGTTGGATCTTTTTTTAGAAGGCGATGGGAATAGTCACGTTCCCGGGATGCATTGACCACGATTCTGGTATATTCCGGATTGGACCAGAATCGTAATCCAGTCACCTGGGTATCGTCATTTTGCTCTTTTTTTATCAGGATTTCATTCCTGGTTTCATATTTTTTGGAACGAATGGGTTTAACAGCTTTGTTTATGGATTTTGGTTTTAAGGGCCTGGGATTAGCAGGGATGGATTTGAGGAGGGTCTTTGCCCTGTTGGTATAGGCACTGGACGGATATTTGTTTCTGATTCTGGCCAGAAGATCCAGGGCCTGGGACCTGTAGGCATTTTTGCCGGATAATTTATATAATTTAAGATAGAGTTCTGATGCCTTGTACATGCCTGCAGGGGCCCAGGAATTTTTTGGATGGGTTTTGTAAATATTTTCATATCTGCTGATGCAGTTGAGCCATTCCGATGCCATCTGTTTTTTCAGGGTAGAATTCCTGAGTTTTTTATAGCAATTATCAGCTGCCATATATTTTTGTTTTGCTGAACTGCCCTGGGCTGTGACCGGAAATACTGATATACCAATGTTCAAGAAAAAAACCATGAACAGGATCAGGCAGGTGAATTGAGATTGTGGCCTAGGTTTTTTCATCTGTCAATTCAAGGCCTTTTTTTTAATATCATTTAATAAAATAAGGGCATCCAGGGGAGTCATATTTGAAATATCTGCTTTTTTCAGCATTTGCGTAAGCAATTGTTCAGAATTTGAAAACAGTTCAAGCTGACCGTCATTTCTATCTTTTTTCTTTTTGGGTCTTTTTTTTTGTTTGCCTGGATTTTTTGATTCATATGGTTCATGGAGGTGTTGTTCTCCATTGTTTTTCTTTTCAATCCTGGACAATACCATTTTAGCGGAGTCTATTACTCTGTCCGGAATTCCGGCCAGTCTTGCCACTTGAATTCCATAACTTTTATTGGTCCCGCCTTTTACAAGACGTCGTAAAAAGACAATGTTATCATTAAATTCCTTTACCGCAATATTGTAGTTTTTAATGCGGGGTTTTATATCCTCCAGCTGGATCAGTTCATGGTAATGGGTGGCAAACAATGTCTTTACCCCTTTACCGTTCAGATCATGGAGGTATTCTGCCACTGCCCAGGCAATGCTCATACCATCATAGGTACTGGTACCCCGTCCAATTTCATCCAGGATTACCAGGCTGTTTTCCGTGGCATTGTTAATGATATTGGCAGTTTCTTCCATTTCCACCATAAATGTACTCTGGCCCGAGGATAAATTGTCCAGGGCACCTACCCGGGTGAAAATCCTGTCTGTCAGGCCCAGGGAGGCTTTACCGGCTGGAACAAATGAGCCCATCTGGGCCATTAGAACGGTAAGGGCCACCTGTCTTAGGACCGTTGATTTACCAGCCATGTTCGGGCCTGTGATAAGCAATTGCTGATTTTCAATATTGTCCAGTTTGATGGAATTGGGAACATAGCGTTCCCCCTGGATAAGTTTTTCAACAACCGGATGTCTGCCGTCTTCAATATCAATGAAATTCTCATTGTTGAGTTCAGGCTTTGTATAGGCATTTTCCGAAGCTGCCATGGCAAGTCCCTGGAGAACATCGATTTGAGCGATGAATTCCGCCATTTTCAAGATAAAAACTGCTTTGGCAACCACCTGATCCCTGACAGAGCAGAAAATTTCATATTCAAGGGCATTGCGTTTGTCCTGGGCATTTAAAATTCTGGACTCCACCTGTTTCATTTCGTCGGTAATAAACCTCTCGGCATTTACAAGGGTCTGCTTCCGGATGTAATCCTCGGGGACCATTTTGGACTGGGCCTTGGAGATTTCTATAAAATATCCAAACACCTTATTATATTTTATCTTTAGAGAAGATAATTTGGTTTTTTCTTTTTCCCTGGCTTCTGTTTTTGCAATCCAGGATTTACCATCCCTGGTAATGGATAGAAGTTCATCCAGTTCAGGACTGTAACCGTCATTAATGATATCCCCTTCATTCAGCACATGGGCTGCATCCTCTCGGATGGAAGCTTCTATCAATACGGCAAGGGAGGCAAGTTCGGTGATCATTTGCTCCTGATTCTCAAGAAGGCTGCCGTTTAATGCTGGGTTTTTAAACAAGGCAAGCTTTGTAAAAAGGTCAGGCAGTTTTTTTAAAGAGTTTTTAAGGGAAATTAAATCCTTTGCATTTCCCTGGCCCATGGATATTTTGCTGCCAAGGCGTTCAAGATCATATACGGCTTTTAAATGGGTAATAATTAATTGATGGATATGGGATGCCGTAAGGATCTCTTCCACACAGTCCAGGCGCTGCTGAATTTTCTTCGGGTCAACCAGGGGATACCGAATCCAGTTTTTGATAAGCCGTCCGCCCATGGCAGTAACGGTCCTGTCCAGCACAAAAATCAAAGTGCCTTTTTTATCCAGGGTCTGGATATTGTTCAAAAGTTCAAGATTTTTACAGGACCGGTCATCGATTTTTAAAAAGTCGTCCAGGTCATAGGGGATGATCTGGAAAATGTGCTGGGTATCCTGCATCTGGGTATTCTGAACATAGGATATTATGGCGCCGGCTGCCGAGATGGAGGCGTTCATACCTTCAACACCAAACCCTTCAAGGCTCCGGGTTTTAAATTTTTTCACCAGCCTTTCCCTTGCATCTTCCACATGGAAATGGCTTTTGTCCAGATAGGTGATTTGTCTGTTGGAAAACTTGTTTCTGATGTGTTTGTAAACAGGATCTTTTTCAAAGAAGGAGGGCAGGAGAATCTCCCTGGGATCAAGTTTTAAAACTTCGTCAATTAAAGCAGGAGGGATGGAATTTTCTGTTCTTTCCATTTGGCAGGTTTTAAAACTGCCCGTGGAAATATCAAGACAGGCAAGCCCTGCTGCTGCCTTTACCCTGGAGATTCCCACCAGAAAATTATTGGATTTTTTATCCAAAAGGGATTCGTTTAGGATCATACCCGGGGTAATGACCCTGACCACCTCCCTCTTAACCAGTCCCCTGGCAAGAGCCGCATCCTCCACCTGCTCACATACAGCTACCTTGCAGCCGTTTTCTATGAGTTTGGCAATATAATTGTCTGCAGCCCGGAAAGGTATCCCGCACATGGGGATTGGAGAACTGTCATTCTTATTTCTGGAGGTCAGGGCAATCTCAAGGATGGAGGCTGCTTTCTGGGCATCCCCAAGAAACATTTCATAAAAATCCCCCATCCGGTAAAAAAGTATGGCATCTTTGTATTGCTCTTTGATGGAAAG
>JAOZST010000176.1:0-1271 GCA_029939535.1 Desulfobacteraceae bacterium
CTGCTGACACGGGGATTTTCAGTCCCCTGCTCTACCGACTGAGCTACCTGGGCTCGGACAACAGGAGGCTTTATATGTTTTTTGAAAAATTAAGTCAAGAAAAAAATGCATGCCAGACTAAATTTATCATATATCCCCAAGAATATGCTGGATTAAAGTGGTGGCACATATTGCAGCGGTTTCTGCCCTCAGGATTCTCGGCCCAAGGGAATAGGCCTTAAATCCTTTTGATTCTGTCAGTTTTATTTCCGGATCTGTGAACCCGCCTTCAGGTCCGATTAAAATAATTGTTTTGCTGTTTGAATGAGCTGGAGCTAACTGAGTCAAAGGATGGTTTGATTTTTCCCAGAAGGCTAATCTCTGGTTGAAATTTTCTGACAGATCAAGGATTTCCTGGAAACTTCTGGGTTCCTGGATGGATACAAAGCAGCTTCTTCTGCATTGTTTTATTGATTCCCTGGCAATGGTTTCCCAGCGCTGGATTCTTTTTTGCAATCGCTTGGAGTCTGGAGTGGGAATGGCCCGCTCACAGAAAAAAGGAATCCATTCATTGATGCCAAGCTGGGTTAAGTGTTTAATCACAAGATCCATTTTTTTATCTTTAAGCATCCCACAGCATACAGTCAAATTAAGTTTTGACTCTGTAGTTGAAGGATGCTGAGAATTCAGGTGTATTTCAATCAGTGCAGGGCCAGCAGTAAGGATATCACCTTCATAATCCACTCCATCCCCATTGGTTAGATGGATGGAATTGCCTGTTTTGAGTCTGAGGACCCTGTATATATGTCTGGCATCCTGGCCTTTGATTACCGCCTTTGTGCCATTTATATTTTCTTTTGGGATCAGAAATTTTTGCATATTGTATTTTGTTCCCTTAATTTTATGCGGACGTATTTTTATTAAATATGTGAATCCAGAATAAAATACAATGGATATTCTCTTTTATCGAGCTTTGGTCCGTCAAGTTTTAATCTGTTGACACTTTCTTTGCACTTTGATATTTTTTTTGTCCATGGATATGTGCTTGTGCTGCTATATAAGGACAAAAGTGAGGGATTTATGGGTAATGATCTAGAACAGGAAGACGAGATTATCGAATTAACACAGGTGGTTGATGATGATTTTTTAAATGTTTCTGAACAGGATGTGCAAGGTCAGGATGCCTTAGATCATGATGCCTTAGATCATGATACATTAGATCATGATACATTAGACCAGGAAATAATTGAACTCACAGATATCCACACCAATACAGATGAAGTTCAGGCAGA
>JAOZST010000176.1:1371-8030 GCA_029939535.1 Desulfobacteraceae bacterium
CAGATGAAGTTCAGGCAGAAGAGCCCGATGATAATGATCTGGATATGGAATCAGTGCTGATGGGTGATTCCTCCATCAGTCAGGAACAGGTTGATGCCGCCCTTGAGAGGGTGATTGAAAAGAAATTTGCAGAAAAAATTGAAAAAATTCTTTTTGAAGTCATGGAAAGAGTAATTGAAAAAGAGGTTGTAGATCTTAAAGCTCGTTTGCAAAAAGATCTTGATGAAATCGGAAATACCTGAGTTCAGGTAAAATAATTTATGTAAAAGGTTTTGGGGATTTATCAAATAATCCCCTTTTTCATTAATATGGGTTTGAGGAGTGAAAATATGGGTTCGGATTCTCTGGACAAAGGGTATGAGCCAAAGGGTATTGAAGAAAAATGGTATAAATACTGGCTTGATAACGGATTTTTCAAGGCAAAAGATAAAAGTGATAAAAAAGCTTTTTCCATTGTTATACCGCCGCCAAATGTCACTGGCGTACTGCACATGGGTCATGCCCTGAATAATGTGATTCAGGATATCATGTGCCGGTACAGGCGCCTTCTTGGATACAATGTTCTGTGGATGCCGGGAACAGATCATGCAGGAATTGCCACCCAGAATGTGGTGGAAAGGGACCTGGCTGCCCAGGGCCGGACAAGGGATCAGCTGGGCAGGGAAGAATTCATAGAACAGGTTTGGAAATGGCGTGAAAAATCAGGCGGAGCAATCATTAACCAGCTTAAACGCCTGGGCGCATCCTGTGATTGGGACCGGGAACGGTTTACCATGGATGAAGGGCTTTCCGAAGCGGTCCGCAAGGTTTTTGTCAGGCTTTACAAGGAAGGCCTGATCTACGAGGGCCAGTATATCATTAACTGGTGTCCCCGGTGCAAAACAGCCCTGGCAGATCTTGAAGTTGAATACGAGGAAAAAGATTCCTATCTCTATTATATCCGTTATCCCTTTACGGACTCAAAAAACAAGGACTCAAAAAACAAGGACCAGAAAAATAAGGACCAGAAAAGTAAGGGTCATAAGAATAAGGATCAAAAAAAAGGTCTCATAGTCGCCACAACCCGGCCTGAAACAATGTTCGGGGATACAGCCCTGGCTGTGAACCCTGACGACCCTCGTTTTAAGGATCTTGTTGAGACGGAAGTTGTCCTGCCCCTTACGGACAGAACCATCCCCATTATCCGGGACGAATATGTGGATACTGAATTTGGCACCGGCGCCCTGAAAGTCACCCCGGCCCATGATCCCAATGATTTTAATCTGGGAGAAAAACATGGACTTGCCAAGCTTAAGGTGATTGGCGATGACGGGTGTATGCTGGAAACTGCTGGAAAATTTGCCGGGCTGGACAGGGCAGAATGCAGAAAACAGGCAGTGGAAGAACTGATTGAACTGGGTTTACTGGAAAAAAAGGTTTCCATAAAACACAGTGTGGGCAATTGTTATCGATGCCACACCGATGTGGAACCATCCATTTCCAAGCAATGGTTTGTAAAGGTAGCTCCCCTTGCTGAAAAAGCATCTGAAGCTGTCCGCAGCGGCCGTACAAAAATCATTCCTGATATCTGGTCCAAAACCTATTTTGAGTGGATGGATAATATCCGGGACTGGTGTATTTCCCGCCAGATATGGTGGGGACACAGAATTCCGGTGTGGAAGTGCCCGGAATGCAGGGCAGTCATTGTGGAGGAAACAGATCCCACAGAATGTCCCACCTGCGGTTCAAAGGAAATAGTTCAGGAAACCGATGTACTGGATACCTGGTTTTCCAGCGCGCTCTGGCCTTTTTCAACCATGGGATGGCCTGAAAACACAGACCTTTTAAAAACATTCTACCCCACCAATGTTCTGGTCACGGGTTTTGATATTCTGTTTTTCTGGGTTGCCCGGATGATGATGATGGGCATCCATTTTATGGATGATGAGGTCCCCTTTGATGATGTTTATATCCATGCCCTGGTCAGGGATGAACATGGAAAGAAGATGAGCAAGTCCAAGGGCAATGTCATTGATCCCTTAAAGGTGATTGATGAATACGGGGCAGATGCCTTTAGATTTACCCTGGCAGCCTTTGCCGCCCAGGGAAGGGATGTGAAGATGTCTGAATCCAGGGTGGAAGGATACCGGAATTTTGTGAATAAACTCTGGAATGCCTCAAGATTTGCCCTCATGCACATCACCCAGAAGGATACTGTCATTGATCAAAACAAATTATCTCTGGCTGAAAAATGGATTCTGTCCAGGTCAGCGGCCACTGCCCTTGCCGTAAAAGAGGGCATTGAAAATTATAGATTTAATGAGGCTGCTTCCGCAGCATATCAGTTTGTCTGGCATGAATTCTGCGACTGGTTCCTTGAAATGGCCAAGCCCGCCCTCTATGAAAAAGAGGGGGTTCAGCGCAGGGATACAGCCAGAAGTGTATTGTCCAGGGTGCTGGAAGATATCATCGTCATGCTTCATCCTTTTATGCCCTTTGTGACCGAGGAAATTTACAATATCCTGCCAGCCACCAGTGGATCTGTTATGAACGCTGCCTTCCCCTATGACGAAACAGTCTATGGGAACAATCGGAATGAGAAAATTGAAAAGAACATGGGATTTGTGTTTGGGCTTATCTCGGATATCCGGAATATCAGGAGTGAGATGAATATCCAGCCCTCAATGAAGATTAAGGTGCTTGCCAATACAGAGGATGAAAAGGAAAAGATCATTATCGCGGAAAATAAAACCGTCATAGTGAACCTGGCTTCCCTGGAAAGCTTTTATTTCTGTGATGCTGAAAATCTTCCCAGTTCATCTGCAACATCTGTAACCGGTAATACAACCTGTTTTGTTTCCCTGGAAGGGGTGATTGATTTTGAAAAGGAAATCAAACGGCTGGAAAAGGATTTGGAGAAAAATACAAAAGAGCTTTTGGGCGTACAAAAAAGACTGAACAATGAAAGCTTTCTTGATAAAGCTCCTGAAAAGGTCATTGCAAAAGTAAAAGCCCAGCATGCAGAACTGGAAGAAAAAAATGAAAAACTTCAGACCAACCTGGAGCGGATCAAGAATATGAAATAATAAATTATGAAGTAACAGGTTGTGAAAAGGTAAAAGTCAGGAAAAGGTTAATTTATTACGTCCTGTTTCCTTGGATTTGTACAATGCTTTGTCTGTGCGTTTGATAAAGGCAGTGAAGTCTTCTTCCTTGAGGACTTCACTTGCCCCGAGGCTCACCGTGACGGAAACTTTTTTACCATCTTCCGGTTTAAAGATTTCAGCAGCAATTTTATCTTTTATTCTGGCACCTACCACGCAGGCCTTTTTAATGCCTGTCTCAGGCAGGATGATGGCAAACTCTTCTCCACCGTATCGATAGGCTGAGTCCATGGAACGCATGCAGGAACTGATAATCCTGCCGATCTGCATCAAGACTTTGTCCCCTTCAAGATGGCCCCAGGTATCATTGTAGTTTTTGAAAAAATCAATATCCAGGATCAGCAGGGATAAAGGTCTGGAATATCTGGCATAACGTTTGATTTCCTGTTTAATCTGCCGGAAAAATTGCCGGGAGTTATAAAGACCTGTCAGGGCATCTGTAATGGCGAGTTTTTCCATTTCATTGAGCAGTTTTGCACGTTCTTTCTTTGTTTCAGACTCCCGGAGCACCCGTTTGATTCTCAGGTCCAGTTCCTCAAACCTGAAAGGCTTAAAAATAAAATCACTGGCACCGGCCTTTACTGCTTCTTCATAGGAGTAATCAGCACTGAAACCGGTCATGACCATGACATCAATATCGTATTTTGCCTTGATTATTTTGGTGAGCTCAAGACCATCCATACCCTGCATCATTATGTCTGTAATTACTACATCGGCATTAAATGTTTCCAGAATGGACAAAGCTTTTTTGGCATTTAACGCACTTTTAACATCATAGGAGAGGATTTTGAGATATTCTTCTACAGAATCTTTGATCGCAGTATCATCATCGACAATCAGAATGGAGCCCGACATGTTTTTATCTCCTGGAAATGATTTATGTTACATGAGCTTATCTTGACTATTTTAGCTTCTATTGATAAATATACTGATCAATACATAAAAACAAAATTTAGCGAGATAGTAGATATTTGTCAACTCTTAGTTTGGATAGTTTGGAGCTCAATTGAAGTTAGATAAAAAAAATATTAGAAATTTTAGTATAATTGCCCACATTGACCATGGGAAGTCAACCCTGTCCGATCGCCTGATCCAATTATCCGGGATTATTTCCGACCGGGATATGAAAGATCAGATTCTGGATTCCATGGATATTGAACGGGAAAGGGGGATTACCATCAAATCCCAGACCGTTTCCCTTCCCTATACTTCCCTGGACGGCACAGAGTACCTGCTAAACCTTATTGATACGCCCGGTCATGTGGATTTTTCCTATGAGGTTTCCCGTGCCCTTGCCTCCTGTGAAGGCGCCTTGATTCTTGTGGATGCAAGCCAGGGAGTTGAGGCCCAGACCCTTGCCAATTTATATCTTGCCATGGAACATGACCTTGAGATCATACCCGTGGTCAATAAGATTGATCTTCCTTCGGCCCAGATCGATTGGGCCAAAGACCAGATTGAAGAAGATCTGGGGCTGGATTCCGATGATGCCCTCCTGGTATCGGCCAAGTCAGGTATAGGCGTGGACAAAATATTCCAGGCAGTAGTGGACGGTATCCCAGGCCCTGTGTCGGAAGACACTGGAAATTTCAAGGCCCTGATCTTTGATTCCCATTATGATGCCTTTAGGGGAACCATTGTGCATTTCCGGATCTTTGATGGCAAAGTCAAAAAAGGGGATAAAATTCAGTTCATGTCCAATAATTCCCAGTACAAAGTGGAAGAAGTCGGGCTGTTCCAGATTGTGAGAAATCCCCAGGATCAGCTGGTGGCAGGGCAGGTGGGTTATTTTATAGCGGGCATTAAAAATATTTCTGATGTAAAGATCGGTGATACCGTTACCATGCCAAATCTTAGATGCGATGAAGCCATGGGCGGATTCCGGGAGCCAACATCTGTGGTGTTTTCTTCCATGTATCCCGTGGCATCGGATGATTATGAAGAACTTTCCGATGCCCTGGAAAAACTCAAGCTCAACGATGCGGCACTGATTTATGAGAAAGACAGTTCCGTGGCCCTGGGTTTTGGCTATCGATGTGGTTTTCTGGGACTGCTGCATCTGGAAGTTGTCCAGGAACGGCTGGAAAGGGAATATAATATCTCCCTGATACTTACCTCTCCCTCGGTTCAGTATGAGATCACTTACACTGACGGGACAGTTAAAATCATTGATAACCCTACAGCCTATCCAGATCCAGCCGAGATTACCCTGACCCGGGAGCCCTTTATCAATGCCTCCATAATCGTGCCGGACAAGTACATGGGCAATGTCATGCAGGTTTGCCATGAGTTCAGGGGCGTAAGCACAAACTACCAATACCTGACCTCCAACCGAATGGAAATGAAATTTGAACTGCCCCTGGCAGAAGTGGTGTATGAATTCTATGACCGGCTAAAAAGCGTGACCCAGGGATATGGGTCCTTTGACTATGAAATTGCCGGGTACCAGGAGACCGACCTGGTAAAGCTTGATTTCCTCATCAACAGTGAAAGGGTGGATGCCCTGTCCCAGCTAATTCACCGGGACAAGGCCGAGGCAAGGGGCAGGACAGCTTGTAAAAAATTACGGGAAGAGATCCCAAGGCAGCAGTTTAAAATTCCCATTCAGGCAGCCATTGGCGGTAAAATTATCGCAAGGGAAACCATTTCCGCCTTTCGAAAAGATGTTACTGCCAAATGCTATGGCGGGGATATTTCCAGAAAGCGCAAACTCCTGGAAAAACAGAAAAAAGGCAAAAAACGCATGAAAATGGTGGGATCAGTTGAAATCCCCCAGTCTGCATTCCTGTCCGTGCTGAAAACCGACTAAAGCTTTGCGGGGCGGGCCCTGTATTAAATGCAGGCAAGTATATTGCCGAACAATACAGCCCGCTCATGCAGGCTTGATTTTTCAATGTACTCATCCTCGCTGTGGTCTTTAGCTCCAATGGGGCCCAGGCCGTCAATCACAGGAATTCCTTCCCTGGCAATGATATTGGCGTCTGACACCCCCTGTCTCAGTTCCGGGGATACCTCTATGCCCAGTTCACGGGCCAGGGTTTTGATTTCTTGAAACAAAGCCATATTACCATGGTTCTGGGGCATGGCCGGTCTGCTGGTTGCAATGCGCAGCCTGGAACTGGTTCCAGCAATGGTCTGGTCGGACACAATGGCATCAATTTTTTCTTTTAAAATCTCATCGTCTCCGGCATTTATATACCTGAAATCAAGGGCGGCCTTTGCCAGATCTGCCACGGTATTGGGGCCAATGCCCCCTTCAATGGTACCCACATTGGCGGATATCCCTTTTTCCGGATCATTCAGGTTTTCCAGGGCAATGGTTTTATGGGCAAGTTCCAGGATTGCGCTGGCTTTGTCCCTTCCTGCAAAGGCGGCATGGCCTGCCTTGCCCTCCACCCTGAGGCACAGGGACATACTTCCCTTGCGGCCGGTGACCAGCTGTCCTGATAGACCCCCCGCCTCAAGGACATAGGCAAAGCGGCTTTTCTGTGCCTCTCTCTGGATCAGTCCCCTGGA
>JAOZST010000177.1:0-7973 GCA_029939535.1 Desulfobacteraceae bacterium
ATGGAGCATACCTCCCAGCTGGCACCACAGATTGATCCTTGCTCATTGATCCTTGGTCATTGATCCTTGGTCAGAAATTGATGAATAGGAATAGGAGAATTCCAGCATAATTTTAATATTATTGTCTTTTTTTATCTTCAACATATTTGATTAATTCTTTTTCAATGGACGGATCAATATCTGGTTTTTCGTAGGCTGAAAGCCGTTTTTCAAGCAATTGGGAGGCCCTTTGATCCATCTGTCGTGGCTCCATTTCCAGCCATTTGGAATGAATGGTTCGGACATTCAGGTCTGGAATATAAAATTCATTTCTACAGCGTTTGGCAGTGTGGGGTTCAGTAAGGTAGTTGCCTGAAGTTCCCAGTTTTTTTATCATATCCATTGCAAAGGCATCCTCACTGAATTCTATGGGTTTCATCAAAGTTTTAATGGCATTGCAAAGGTCCTCATCTGCTATAAACTTTTCAAAACTCATGGCCAGCATTGAGCCGTAGGTGCCGCAGGCATGGAGACTTACGTGAGCCCCGCTGAGGGCAGCAGTGGTAAGCATCATGGAGGATTCCATTCCTGCCTGATAGTTCAGCTCAAAGGCTTCGGTCAAAGCTCCCTGGCTCCGGCAGGGGACTTGATAATATTTCCCCAGGGCTGTGACAATGGCGGTATGCTTGGCATCTTCTGGAGAGGCATTGATATATCCTCCTGTTTTCATGTCAGTGGGACTTCCGCCAAGCCCATATACGATTGGTGTGCCCGGGTTGACCAGCTGGGCGAGACAGATTCCGGCCAGTGTACAGGCATTGGAGATTACAAGGGAGCCTGCAAGGGTTATGGGCCCTGAAGACCCCATGGAACAAGAAGAATGAATGATTAAAGGTTGTTTTGCCCTGGCATATACCACCAGTGTATCCACCATCTCTTCTGCATATTGCAGGGGGGACAGAGAATCCACAAGGTTGAGCATAACAGGTTTCTCTGTGTTCCCCCATATTATTTTGGCCATTTCCAATGATTCTTCGGCACAGCTTTTGGACGAAGTACTCCCCATGAGGGGCTTATCTGTCAGCAGCATGGTTGACAGCAGCATATCAAGATGGGATGTTTCTGCCGGGACATCATTGGGCTGGGCCACAATTGAACTGTTAAAATCCAGGGCCTTGGAAGTCTGGACAAGTTTGCAGAACTTTTTTGTGTCATCCAGCATGGCTGGCCGCATTTCACCGGAGTTTTCTATGATAAAAGGAGGGCCGTAGCCCGGGGCCATTCTATAGGTGTCATCCCCTATTACAAAATTATTGTCCCTGTTTCTGGCATGGAGTTCAAATGTTTTTGGCACAGTTTCAAGGGCTTTTTCAATGTCCTTCTGGGAAAAAAAGACCATTTCCCCTTCGATGGTAAATCCATGGTGTTTGAAAATTTCAAGGGCCTCTTTATTGGGAAACCGGACTCCGGTTTCCCTTAAAAGCTCCAGGGACGAGTTATGGATCTGGTCCAGTATTTTATCGTCAAAGTTGAAAAGCACGCGGTTCATATGGTTTCATCCTCCTTTAGATGTCTCCAAATAGTTACACTCAAATATTTACAAATAGTTACACCCAAATATTTATATATTGGTCAGGCAGCAACCAGTTTGCGGATAAGCTCAACAGCTCCCGGTGCATTATCGCTGAAACCATCGGCATTGATCTGTTTTGCATAGTCATGTGTTACAGGTGCGCCGCCAATGATGATTTTTGCTTTCAGGCCTGATTCTTTAAATGCCTCTACAGCTTTGGCCATGGTGGGCATTGTGGTTGTCAAAAGAGCAGATAAGCAGACCACATCAGCATCATGGGCCTGGGCTGTGCTGAGGAATTTGTCTATATCCACATCAACTCCAAGATCAATGACATTGAATCCAGCACCTTCCACCATCATGCTTACAAGGTTTTTGCCAATATCATGGAGGTCACCTTTTACAGTGCCAATGAGCACTGTACCTTTTTCCACCAGGGCATCGCCTGTGAGGTGTGGCTTTAAAACTTCCAATCCTGTCTGCATGGCTTTTGCCGCCATGAGCATTTCAGGAACAAAAACTTCCCCATTGGAAAATTTTTCACCAACCACATCCATGGCTTGAATGAGCCCATTGTTTAAAATGTCATCAATGGGAGTTCCATTTTTCATAGCGTCATTTATATTTTCAACCACTGAAATTTTATCCATTGCAACCACTGAATTTAAAATATCTGGTATTGCCATTTTGTTTTTTCCTTATTATCCCCTGTCTATTTATCGGGTTTAGGGTTTTGGTTTTAAGGTTGTTTTATGTGCAGCTGAATTTTTATTATGAATTCCAATTATAATTGATCACTTCCCTGTCCATGGCCAAATAGTTCTCCTTAGGAGTGAAGGGAGAGGATGTCCCTGATGTGGAAAAAATATATCCATTCATCCCCTTAGCCCTGTTCAGGTGTTCAAGGGTTTCCAATGCCACAGCTTCGGGCTTGCCGATCAAAAGAGGTCCATTGGGGTTTATATTGTCAAAAATACAGATACGGTCCTGGACTTTTTCTTTTAACTCCCGGATATCCAGGACTTTTTCCTGGGTGAGATTGCCAGGCATGATCCCTTGAATATCCATTTCAAGAAGCATATCCACAATACCTGTCTTTACAATATCTCCGCACATGTGGGGAAGAACTTTAGAACCGAGACGGGACAATTCATTGCACACCTTTGATGTTGGTTCATGCACAAACTCTTTATAATGTTTCGGGGACAAAAGGATGGGGCATTCCATGTCAGCTCCGTAAAAAATGTATTCCACCCCTGCATCGATCAGGGCTTTGCCCATGGCAATATCCAAAGGGACAATGGCTTCCTGGAGTGCATGGACAAGTTCAGGATTTTCATACATGTCCATCATGATTTCATTGGTGCCTCTTAATCTGGTTGCAATGGTAAATGGGGAAATATATTCACAGGCAATGGGCACCTCATCCTTTAGCTCTTTTTTCAGAAGCCTTACACCATCCAGAAAACTGTCCATACGTCTGGTAAACACATCTTTTTTGGCAATACGCTCCACATCGGCCATGGAAAAAATGCTGGTTTTTTCAATAACGGGGAATACATCTTCAGGAAAGCTCACCTGACAATCCAGGGCTTCGGGAATAATGCCGCCTATATACCCCATCCCCAGCATTACCCAGTCGAATTTAAATTCTTCCAGGCTTTTCATATGGGCTTTAAGCATTTCCGGACCTTCCAGGAGAGAATCCCGGAAATTGGAACCAAAATACTGGCATACCGGTGCTTCGGTAAAGGGCCCATTGGGAACCTTGTCCACAGGCTTCAAATTAATCGCGGCATCCATTCTTTCTTTTGCATTCATTTGTCATAATTCCTATATTTTTAAAGGTAACCTACATAACAAAGTTCTACCGGCCCTGTCATGACGGCAATGTCCTGGTCTTTCAGCTCAATTTCAACAGATCCTGCAGGCATGATCACGGTCATGTTTTTTTTATGGGTCAAGCCCCTTCTATGGGCAGCTGCAACGGCAACACAGGCTCCAGTGCCGCAGGCAGTTGTCAAAGTGCCCGGGCGTTCCCACACCGAGAGTTTAAGGGTTTCAGTATCCAGGATCTGGGCAACACCAATATTTGCCTCCTCAGGGAACAGGTCATGGGTCTGAAGCGTTTTTCCATATTTTACTAAATCAATGGCATCCACATCATCAACAAAAAACACGGCATGGGGATTGCCTATATTCATTCCCACAGGATCTTTTAGGGGACCTGCCTCGATATTCAGGTGCAGGGTGTCCATCTCCCGGGATAGAGGGATGTCCTGCCAGGAGGTCTTAACCTTTCCCATTTCCACACTCACCTGTTTTTCCTGCTTTCCCTTGTTGCCACTGGCAAGGGAGCAGGTCAGTATCCCGCCAAGGGTTTCAATCTGGATCTCTTTTTTATTGCACTCTTTTAACAGCAGCCATCCGATACACCGGGTGGCATTGCCACAGGCTTCAACTTCCCTTGCGTCTGGATTAATAATCCTCACAAAGGCATATGTTTCGGGGGTTCTGGCAGGTTCAACAATCAATAATTCGTCGGCCCCAACGCCTTCGTGGCGGTCACATATATGAATAATTTCCTCTGTTGAAGGGAGATAGGGTTGTTCCCGGCTGTCCACAATAACAAAATCATTGCGCAGCCCATGCATTTTCACAAAGGGCCTGCCTGGCTGAATAAGGGTATTTTCAGAGTTAGAAAACCAGGGTAGCTTTTTCATATATCCTCTTTTAATTAAAGGTAAAATAAACATTTAAAAAATCAAATACAAAATGTAATTCACTTTGTCAAGAAATTAGATAAATACTCAAATATATAAATGCCCAAAGCAGATGCGTAAAATATTTAAAAGGCTTTGAAGCTTCGAAATTTAATTATGAGAATAGTACAGGAAATTTTTTAAAAAATAATGTCCTCTGCTTCTGAAAGCCTCTCCTGAATACCATCCAAAGCATTTTTGTGTATGTCTTTAATGTGTTTTTTAAGCACCTTGGTTGCTGTTTTAACATCTTTAGATTTAATTGAATCAAATATGGCAGTATGGGCAAGGGCTGAATCTTCTGAAGGGCGTGAGAATATCAGCTCCTGGCCAAATCTGAGGTAGAGAAAATCAAATAAATATTTAAGGATTAAGATGGATAATTTCTGGCCGGACAATTCTGCAATGGTCATATGAAATTGAATGTCCTTCACCAGTTTTAAACGTAAAGATCCTTTTTCACAGGCATCAAGGTATTCATCCAGCGATGTTTTTATTTTTTTTTCACCCTGCTCGTCAAGGCGTAAAATGGTCTGGGTCAACATTTCAGGTTCAATGGTGCACCTGAGCTTATAGGCTTCATCAATCTCCTGGGCAGTTACCTTTTCAATGAAAAATCCCTTGTTTTGTTCATGGCGTACAAGACCCATGAATTCCATATGCTTTAAGGCCTGGACAACTGGTGTCAAACTCATGCTCAACCCTTCAGCCATTCTCCTGTAAGGAATTTTTTGTCCGGGCTTTAGTTCATTTGAGAAAATCATTTTTCTAATATCGTTATATGCTTCTCTTGTAAGGTCTTTGCCCCGGGGCTTTTTATTTTTTAGGCTCAATCCAGGCTCCTTTTTGTATTCAATACACAATTCAATTTTTAAGACTATATTTTATTGTAAATGTTAGCAATAGAAATTAAAGAGGTCCAATATGTATATAGATATAATTTGCCTTATTTAATAGCTCTGGCCTGCAAATAATAATATCAGTTATATTTGATTTTGTATTACAAAATGAATAAAATTTATTTTACTTTATTATGTCCTTGACATTCACCCGAAACCTCTAATAAACTCTAGCAACAGGTGAAGCAATCAGATCAAAGAGATATATGCCCTATGATTCTTCTCCAGCAGAAAAATAATCATTTTTTAATCGCTCTCTACAGGGTGGTTATATATTTCATTTTTAATAACTTTATGTTTTTGGAGGAATTAAATTATGGCTGAAAAGAAAGACAATTTAGTAACGAAAAGAGTGCATCCCGGTGTTAAGGAAATGGAAAAAAGCCTTGCAGAAGGAAAATGTTCCCGTCGTGAATTCTTACGGACAACAACGTTACTAGGTATATCTGCGACAACTGCCTATAGCCTTGCAAGCTCAATCCTTGGAAAAGATATTTTGCCTGATTTAATTTCCACAGCCCATGCCGGCCAGAAAAAAGGCGGTGTTTTAAAGTGGGGTATGCAGGTACAAGAAATGGCAGATCCGGCAACGTATTCATGGACAGAGAAGTCTATCATTGCCCGGAATATTGTTGAATATCTGGTGGAAACAGGGCCGGATAATATTACCAGACCTAACCTGGCGGAAAGCTGGGAAGCGTCCGATGACCTTAAAACCTGGATCTTTCATCTTCGCAAAGGGGTTAAGTGGTCAAATGGCGATGACTTTGGTGCCGATGATGTGGTATTTAACTTTACCCGGTGGCTGGATCCTAAAACAGGATCATCCAATCTGGGACTGTTCAACGCCATGCTGGAAGAAACCGGCGAGAAAGATGAAAAAGGCAACCCCAAAAAACGTATGATCAAAAATGCCGTGGAAAAAGTAGATGCCCATACGGTAAAACTCAACCTTAAATCAGCGGTTCTGTCTATTCCTGAAAACCTTTACAACTACCCCACTGCCATTGTTCATCGCAACTTTGAAAAAGAGGGGGGTGATCTTTCTAAAAATCCAGTAGGCACCGGACCCTACACTCTTGCCCAATTCAAAGTCGGTGAGATAGCTGTATTGAAAAAACGCAAAGAGCCCTATTGGGGTGACGAAGCTTTTCTTGATGAAATCCGTTTCATGGATCTGGGCCAGGATGCCGGTGCATACTTGGCAGCCATCGCATCAAAACAGGTGGATGGAATCTATATGCTTGATTTGACAACACTGGAAGCAGCTAAAAATATTCCGGGAATCAAAGTTGTCTCAATTCCCTCCACACAGACAGGGGTCATCCGCATGAAGGTCAATAAAAAACCCTTTGACGACATTCGAATCCGTAAAGCAGTTCAAAAATGCTGCGATGTTGAAAGACAGCTTAAAATTGCCCACCAGGGTCTGGGAGTTGTTGCAGAACACCATCATGTCGCAACCATCCATCCCGAGTATTTTAAACTGCCGCCTCTTAAACAGGATATTGCCGGGGCTAAAAAGCTCTTAAAAGAAGCAGGATATCCCGATGGTATTGAATTAACCTGCAACGTAGGCAATACCGATGGTGTATGGGAGCAGAATTCCGTTGCCGTACTTAAAGAAGATTGCGCCAAGGCCGGGATCAACATTAAAATGAATGTGATGCCCACTGCACAATACTGGGATGTCTGGACAAAGGCACCCATGAGTCTTACCTCCTGGACCCATCGTCCTCTGGCCGTCATGGTATTGGGTCTGGCCTATCGTGCGGGAGTCCCCTGGAATGAATCCAGCTATAATAATCCTAAGTTTGATGCGGCTTTAGATGAGGCCGAAGCAACATTTAATGTTGAAGACCGCCGGGTTAAGATGGAGAAGGTTGAAAAAATCCTGCAGGATGATGCTGTTCTGGTACAGCCTTTTTTCCGGTCTGTTTTCACGGCAATTTCCGAAAATGTGGTTGGTTTTGAAATGCATCCGACCCGGTATTACCTCTTCCGCAAGGTTTCACTGGCGTAATTAACAACAAAGTATTGTCTGGTAAGGGTGTATTTCCTTACCAGACATAAGCCACGCTTAAATTTAAGGAGTCAAAATGGTACTATTGCTATTAAAGCGAATCGGTTTCATGATTTTTACCATGATTATTGTATCTATGATTCTTTTTTTGCTTCTAGAAACAGGCCTTACAGGTGATCCTGCCACCCGGGTTCTGGGTAATTTTGCCAGTGATGAACAAAAAGAACTGTGGCGGGACCAGCACGGGTATAACCAGCCGGTTATCGTGCGCTATGCAAAATGGCTGGGTAATTTCGCCACGGGTGACCTTGGCACCTCCATCCGCTACAAGGGCCCTGTAAAAGAAGTTCTCTTGCCTCGATTATGGAATACGGCCATCTTAGGCTTCTGGACCTTTGCCATTATGATTCCTCTGTCATTAATATTAGGTGTCTTATCCGGAATGAAGGAGGGTTCCCTGCTGGATCGAACCATATCGGTTTTTGGCATTTTGACCACATCTGTTCCGGAATTTGCCAGCGCTGTATTTTTTTCCGCTCTTTTTGTATTTGGCTTAAAGTGGTTACCGGGGACAAGCTCAATGGCAGGTGGGTTTGAATTCAAACAACTGATCCTTCCTGCCATGGTATTGGTGGTGTATGATTTTGGGTATGTTGCCCGTATGACCCGGGCATCCATGGCTGAAGTGATGACATCCCAGTACATAAGATCGGCGGTTTTAAAGGGCCTTCCTTACA
>JAOZST010000178.1:0-6757 GCA_029939535.1 Desulfobacteraceae bacterium
AAATGAATCCTCGTCAATGGTAAGAACAGGAAAATACTTTTCATAAAAATGTTTACTTACCACTGGCCCGGTGGTCAGCAGGGGTTCTGTTCTGATATTTATGATGGCAGCCTGGGCCTTATTATTTCTGATAAGCTCAAGGATCATAAGTGAACCAGTACTTGATCCTTTTCCATATGGGAAAACCAGTACCTTATCCGCGATACAGGTTTTGTAAAGTCAAGAAATAAGATTTCCTGGATTTTCTTCTTGATTTTTTATCTTTTTTTTGATGATATTCTAAATATTAAATTTCGGGCGTTATTCTGGAAGAGACCACCAGTCTTACCATAAAAAAAATTAACCCCCTTGTTTTGGAGCAAAACAAAAATATGCCTTCCACAGCTCCCCCAAACCATGAACTGCAACTGGCCAGCGACTTTGTTCAGCACACCGGCTGCAATATCTTTCTGACAGGCAAGGCAGGTACGGGCAAAACCACATTTCTTCATAATCTCAAAAAAAATACCAAAAAAAGAATGATTGTCACAGCCCCCACTGGAGTGGCTGCCATCAATGCCGGGGGAGTTACCCTGCATTCTTTTTTCCAGCTGCCCTTTGGCCCGTTCATACCGGGCAGTGAGTCCAATGCCGGCAATAGGCAGCGCCAGTTCAGGTTCAGCAGGGAAAAAAAACAAATTATCCAAAGCCTTGATCTCCTGGTGATTGATGAAATCAGTATGGTCCGGGCAGATCTGCTGGATGCAGTAGATGGCGTTCTCCGCCGCCATCGCCGCAGCAGCCAGCCCTTTGGCGGAGTACAACTGCTGATGATCGGAGATCTTCACCAGCTGTCTCCCGTGGCAAAGCAGACGGACTGGCAGATTTTACAGCAATATTATGAATCTGTTTATTTTTTCAGCAGCCATGCCCTTGAACAGACTCAACTTTTCACCATTGAATTACAACATATTTATCGTCAGTCAAACCCGGGTTTTATCAAGCTTCTTAACCAGGTGCGGGATAACCGGCTTGATGGAACTGCAATTTCCGAACTGAATCAGCGTTATATCCCTGATTTTACTCCCCTGGACGGCCAGGGTTTTATCACCCTGACCACCCACAATAACAAAGCGGAATCCATCAACAGATCCAGGCTCCGGGCATTGGAAAAAACATCTTGTTTTTTCTCGGCACACATATCCGGAGATTTTCCCGAGCACACCTATCCTACCCAGGCCAGGCTTGAGTTTAAAGAGGGAGCCCAGGTAATGTTCCTTCGAAACGATGCCTCTGGCGAAAAAAACTATTATAACGGCAAAATAGGCAAAATAAAAAAAATTTTCAATGAATCCATCAGCATCCTCTGCCCAGGGGATTCCAAAGAGATCCTGGTGGAGCCCATGGCCTGGGAAAATATAAAATACACATTAAACCCGGAGAACAATGAGGTCCAGGAGGAAATTATTGGCAAATTCAAGCAATACCCCCTGAAACTTGCCTGGGCCATCACCATCCATAAAAGCCAGGGCCTGACCTTTGAAAAAGCCATCATTGATTCTGAATCAGCCTTTGCCCATGGTCAGGTATATGTGGCCCTGAGTCGATGCAAAACCTTTGAAGGGATGGTGCTTACATCCCCTATCCCCTCCCAGGGCATTGAAACAGATTCAGCAATCCTGGAATTTGATAAAAGAACAGGACAAAACCCGCCCTCACCGGCCCTGCTTACCCAGGCAAAAATAAAGTATCAGCAGAAGCTGCTGCTGGATTGTTTTGATTTCCAGTCCCTGGACAACCGTTTCAGGTATCTTTTAAGGCTTATAAAGGGAAATGCCAGGTTGGTTCAGGTATCCGGCCTGACTGACCTGGGGCAGTTGGAGGAAATTGCCCAAAAACATATTTTCATGGTCAGCGCAAAATTTAAACATCAATTGCTGGATATTTTTGCGGACAATTTTACAGACGATTGCCTGCCTGAATCCAATGCCTATGTTCAGGAGCGAACCACAAAAGCCTCAACATGGTTCCAGGATAAATTTGCTCTGGCTTTTACTGAAATTGTACAAAGGCTTCGGTTGGAGACAGACAATAAAGAGCTGGGCAAAAGAATCAACAATGCCCTGGATAACCTGAAAAAAGAGATCGCTGTTAAACTGGCTGGCATCCAAAGCTGCAAAAAAGGATTTTCTTCTACAGATTATCTGGGGGCTGTATCCAGGGCTGAGATTGAGTTTGTCCCTGGAAAAACAAAAAAACACCAGGCCCTGGATTACAATGAATCAGACATTGAGCACCCGGAATTATTCCAGAGCCTTAAAGACTGGCGCTCCCTTAAAGCCAAAAAGGAAAGTCTTGCTCTTTTTCAGGTTTTACATCAACGGGTTTTAATCCAGATTGTAATTTACCTGCCCGATAATATCAAGGACCTGAAAAAAATCAAAGGCGTGGGCAGAAAAACCATTGAAAAATACGGAGAAGAACTTGTATCAATTGTCACAGCCTATCGAAGGAAACACGGAATAGAAAAGGTGATATTGCCGCCTGCCACAGAAACGTCAAAAACAATAAAACCACAAAAAAGTGATCCGGTCCCAAAACAGTCAACCCCTTCTGATACCAAACAGATCAGTTTCAATATGTTCACCCAAGGGATGGGTATTCCTGAGATTGCAAAGGAAAGGGGGTTTGTGGAATCAACCATCCAGGGACATCTGGGTTTTTATGTGGAGACTGGTAAGTTGAATATTGACAAACTGATTTTACCTGAAAGACAGAAAGCCATTGAAAAGATACTGGCCACTGCTCCCAATAATTCCTACAAGGCAATAAAAAATGAACTGGGAGACGATTTTTCCTATGGTGAAATCAAACTGATGCTTTCCCATCAATATTATCTGGCATCAAAATAAACCAGGGGATGCCAGATGAAAAACCTTTTTTTAAAGCCAGATCAAACCTTTTCCAGCATCCGCTCAAAATTCATTGCCATCTTTTTTATTCTAGGTGTGATACCCCTTATTATAGTTGGATTCTTTGCCTATAAAAGTGCCTCAAACGCACTTTTGTTACAGACCAGGGAACAATTGGGCAACCTTGCAGATAAAACTGCCCAGCAGATTGATACTTTCTTTGAAGTTGTTGAAAAAGATATCAATTTATTATCAAATTTTCCCTTTATCCAGCTTTCTTTTCTTCAGTTTGAATTTGGTCAAAGGCTTGATACCGTCAAAAGACTGGTGGAGGAATACGGAGAAAAAAATCAATACTATAAACAGATCCATTTGATCAATCTCACGGGGAAACCCATTTTAACTGTTCCCGGGAGAAATGCTGAAAATCCTGAAATATTTAACAACCTTGACTGGTTCAATCCTGCCCTTGAAAAAGAGATCTATTTATCAGACATCATTCTGGATAAACATTTTAGAGATTCCTTTATGATCCTTACAAAAAAAGTATATGATTTTGAAGACAGGAAAAAACCAGTGGGAATACTTGCCTTTGAAATCAGACTCTCCTCCTTTACATCCTTTGTTTCAAGCCTGAAAATCGGGGTCCAGGGATATTCCTTCCTGCTCAATGACAAGGGCTACCTCCTTTCCCACCCGGATAAGGACTTGATTTTCAAGGATACCTTTCTGAAAAGCGGGGATGAAAACCTTGCCCACCTGATAAAAAAAATGGAGTCAGGAGAACGGGGGTTTGGACAATATTTTTTTAAAAAAATGAAAAAATACATGGTGTTTACACCCTGCCGTATAAAAAACTGGAGTGTTGGAATCACACTGCAACGGTCAGAATTCATGGCTGACATCCTTAAACTTCGCCAGAGCATGATGACATTCAGCGCCTTGATTATTGCTCTGATCGTTTTTGTTTCCCTTTTGTTTGTCAGAAGCCTGACCCAGCCCATCAGCCAATTGATCACCGGTGCCAGGGCCATTGGAGAAGGGGATCTGGATCAGGCCATTACAGTGGAATCCTCCGATGAACTCCAGGACCTGGCAAGGGAATTCAACAAAATGGCTGCCAGGCTGAAAACAAGCATGCAGGAGATTGTTGAACTTAAAACATTCAGCGATGATATATTCAGAAGTGTATCCAGTGGGATTATTACAGTTGACCGCAAAGGAGATTTAACATCCATTAACAAGAGCGCCCAGGAAATTTTATTATTTACCAGTCACAGAATTGATAAAGAATCAAATGAAAACATCCCGGAGAATATCAAAAAAGCCCTTGACCTGCTGGTGCTGACCCTTGAAAAAAAAGAAAAAATAGAACACCAGGTCATGGATTATCTGAACCACCAGGGAGAACCAGTTTTTATTGAACTCAACACCTCCCTGCTCAATGACAGCCAGGGAAAAATCATAGGTGCCATTGCAGATATAAGGGACATCACCCTTAGAAAACGCATGGAAGAATTAATGGTAAGGGTGGATAAACTGGCCTCTCTGGGAGAATTATCTGCCGGTATTGCCCATGAAATCAGAAATCCCCTTGCAGGGATGAAAACAAGTATCCAGGTATTGGCAAAAAAATTGACCGGACCTTCACAGCTTATTTTAATCAAAGGTATTTTAAGCGAAATAGACCGCCTCAATAAAATCGTGACTGATCTATTAAAATTCTCAGGTCCTTCTCCATCCTACCCAGGGGCCGTGGACATAAAGATTGTATTGAAAACAACCCTGGATCTTTTAAAGGAAAAAATAAAAAACCTGGATATTAAAATTATTAAAAAATATGACCATGGGGTTCCAGATGCCTTCCTTGACAGAGAGCAGATTCAACAGGTATTTTTAAACCTTATGCTCAATGCGGTTAATGCCATGCCCCATGGCGGAACCCTGACCATTTCCATAAAAAGGATAATGGACCAGAACAGGATCAAAGAAAAAATCACCCGGTCTTTCAGTCCTGGGTTGTCAATGGAAAATGAATATATGTCTGTTTCTTTTAGGGATACAGGGTGTGGGATAAAAGAAGAAAACCTGCACCGGGTATTTAATCCCTTTTTCACAACCGATCCCAATGGTACGGGGCTGGGGCTCTCCATTACCCATAAGCTTCTGGAAAAAAACAATGCCTTTATTTACATTGACAGCAAAGAAAAAAAGGGGTGTAAAGTCACCCTTATTATACCCGTGGCAGATGAATCCTGAATTTTTCTGTAAAAATCCATATTGGAAGAAAAAAAGCAGAGGAAGTAAAACATGCCGGAAGAAAGAGTATTAATTGTAGATGATGAAAAAGTGCTTTGCCTTTCTTTGAAAATGGACTTTGAAGAGGACGGGTACCTGGTTAAAACTTCAAACTCAGGAGAGCATGCCCTGGAATTAATTTTTGATTTTGATCCGGGTGTTGTGCTTCTGGATCTGCGGCTGCCTGGGATTAACGGAATTGAGGTCTTAAAAAAGATTAAGGAATACAACCCGGACATTGATGTGATTATCATGACTGCCTTTGGTGACACAAAAATCACGGTGGAAGCTGTAAAATGCGGGGCCTTTCATTTTATAAACAAACCCTTTGAACTGGAAGAATTAAAAAAACTGGTGGCCCAGGCAATTAAGGGCCAGGTCTTAAAAAGAGAGGTTGAATATCTCAGGTATCAGCAGCGAAAAATATACAGGTTCTGTGACCTTGTGGGGCAGAGTGATAAAATGATGGAGATATACAAGCAGATTGAAATCCTTTCCCAGACAGATCATACCACTGTGCTTATCCTGGGGGAAAGTGGAACAGGCAAGGAACTCATTGCCAGTGCCATTCATTTTAAGAGCAAACGAAACAAAGCCCCTTTCATGGAAATCAATTGTGCATCTTTACCGGAAAATTTAATTGAAAGCGAGCTTTTCGGTTATGAAAAGGGCGCATTCACCGATGCAAAACAGCAGAAAAAAGGATTATTGGAAATTGCCAACCAGGGCACAGTTTTCCTTGATGAAATTGCAGAAATGCCTTTATCCATCCAGGCCAAACTACTTACTTTCCTGGAAAAAAAACAGTTTAAACGACTGGGAAGCGGAAAGGATATTGAAGTGGATGTTAGGATCATTGCTGCCACAAACCAGAACCTTGCAAGGGCAATTGAGAAGAAAAAATTCAGAAAAGACCTTTATTACAGGTTGAATGTTGTTTCCATCCACGCCCCTCCCCTTCGGGAACGCAGGGATGATGTTCTGGTTTTATCTAATTATTTTCTGGAAGAATTTTCCAGGGACATGGGAAAGGTCCCCAAAACCCTTGTGCCTGAGGTTGAAAAAATTTTTACGGTCTACCCCTGGTATGGAAATGTCAGGGAGTTGAGAAATGTTATTGAGCGGGCCGTTATCTTCTGTACGGATCAAAAGGTTGATAAAGATCTTCTGCCCCGGGAAATGCTGGATTATAAGCCCGACCAAACAAACCAGAATCAGGTCAATCAGAACCAGATGAACCCTGACCAGATAAATCCTGACCAGATGAATTCAAACCAGACCCGTCAGAACCAAAATGATCAAAGCCTGAAAGACAAAGTACCCCTTGATGAGGCATTGCTGGATTTTGAAAAACAGATCATTGAGGATGCCTTAGAACAGACAAAAGGAAATAAGACTGCAGCAGCAAGCCTGCTTGGTATCAGCAGGTATTCCCTGATACGCCGATTAAAAAAACTAGAAAAAGCAAACAAGACAGAAAAAAAAGACAAGATACTGACCAGATGATGCCAATATTTCTTTATAGAATTTTAAAACTTTTATGCCCTGGTTTTATTCCTGGTTTTATT
>JAOZST010000178.1:6857-7969 GCA_029939535.1 Desulfobacteraceae bacterium
CCTGGTTTTATTCCTGGTTTTATTACTGGTTTCTGGATTCTGGCTTTTATCCTTATTTCACCTGGCTCTGTCTCTGCAAGGGAATATTGCATTGCAATGATTACATGGCGGGGGGAAACCATTGCTGAAAAAGGTTTTATTGATGAGCTGGATAAAAATTCCCATGATATAACATTAACCAAATACAATGCAGCCCAGGACAATTCCAGGCTCCAGGAAATTATAACACAGATCCGGAAAAATCCCGTTGATATCATCTATGTTTTTGGAACTACTGCCACCAAAGCTGTTTTATTGAGGATTAAAGATACTCCTGTTGTTTTTAATATAGTCAGCCGCCCGGTTGACTCGGGAATAATTGCCAGCTGGGAGAGCTCCAAGAATAATGCAACCGGGGCCAGTAATAAGGTGTCCACCATAAACCAGTTGAAAACCTTGAAAAAAGTCATTGATTTTCAAAACCTGGGGATTATTTATAACCCAAAAGAACAAAATTCCATTATTCAAAGAAACAATGTAAAACGTCTGGAAAACAGACTTCACTTTTCCCTTAAAGAATTTAAGATCTCCCGGGAACAGGACATTTTACAAATCCTGCCCCAAATGAAAGACGGGGTTGATGCTGTTTTTCTCCCTTCAGATTCCATGATCAAATTTCTTGGAAAAAAAATCATGGCCCAGGTAAACTCATACAATCTTCCATCACTGTCCTCGGTGGAGAGTATGGTCCTTGAGGATGGTGTCCTGCTGGGCTATGTCCCTAAATATTATGAACTGGGCCGGATAGCAGCCAGGAAAGCCATACTGATTTTAAAGGGGAAAAAACCCTGGGATATTCCATCTTCTGTGCTTGATTATTATAATATTTCAGTAAATATGAAGACTGCCAGAAAAATTAATATCCAGATTCCCATGTCTGTGCTTGTAATGGCCAACCAGATTGTCAGGTGAGAGTTTGATAGTTTTTGTTTTCACAATTTATAATTTTTAGCATTGTAATTCCAATGGTTTTTGAGTATAGATAGAATCAGTCAGAAAACATACGAAAATGCAGCATAACTTTGTGTCTACAAAAAGCAAAAAAAATCAGCATCCTTCATAATGCTTCAAAA
>JAOZST010000042.1:0-25588 GCA_029939535.1 Desulfobacteraceae bacterium
GCGTTGATAACAAAAGACCGCCGCCAAGGAGAATAAGGGTTGACCAGAGTAAAAACCGCTGCTTGAGATTGGTGGTTGACACCTGTCCTTGTCTGTTTGTTTTCATAGCATCTCCATTAAATACCTTTGAGCAACCGTTTGCCGAGCCTGGGCGGCAGCTCTGTGGACAGAATAGCCTGGACTGTTTTTTCAGCGTTATAAGTGACCCGGTAGAATTCAAGCTGCTGTCTGCTGGTATCAAAGATAAGGTAGCAGGCGCGGGGGTCTTTATCCCTTGGCTGGCCGACACTTCCGCAGTTGATGATGCGCCGTCTGGTATCACTGATTTTATACCGCATGGAACCGGATATCGTCTGAATATCAACTGCCAGCAGGTGCTTTCTTGTGATTACCAGAGGCCGATGACTGTGACCAATGAAGAGGTGACGGCAGCGGGTGGCAGCAAAACTGCGCAAGGCATATTTACGGTCCATCACATAGCGCCAGCCTCTGGGGTTGTATGGATTGGCATGGACAAAGGTCATATCTGCCAGATCAAGCCTGTCCGGAAGTGCGGCAAGATACGCCTTGTTTTCATCGTTCAACTGATCCATGGTCCAGAGAACCGCTTCCTTGGCAGCAGGAGACATACCATAGGGAGAAGTCTCCCATAATACTGCTACATCGTGATTTCCGGCAATACAGCGACAGTTTTTCAGGCTTCGCAAAAGATGAATACATTCATTGGGATAGGGCCCGTAACCCACCAGGTCTCCAAGACAGATGCGCCTGTGTATATCTCGTTTTGCTGCATCTTTGAGTATGCTCTTTAGTGCCTCAATGTTACCGTGGATATCTGAGAATATCATTAATCGCATTCAGGTTCCATCCGTTGTGTTGGAATGTGATTTTTTGCTTTTCCGGACCAGAATACCCAGATCCTGATCCAGATTGACGGCACTCAACAAAGGACCATAACAGGGTAAATCCGGTTGGGTGGCAGGACAGGTTTTATCTGTCAGAAAAGGTACAATTGGTGGCGCTGAATCAAGATAAGTACGCAGAAACTCAGAGATCCGGCCCAATTCTTTTTTCAGCCTGTAGGAGAGCGGTAGCGATTCCCGGATATAGAGACTCTGAAGGGCAGCATGATCATGGTTGCCAAGTTCGGCCATTTGGGAAGCAACCTGATGAAATTGCTGATGGATTTGTGCCAGCGTCGGGATGATTTTCTTCCAGTTTTTTGAGGTATTAAAAGAGGTCAGAAAATGGCCGAATCGGCAGTGATCCTCACTGAGATCAATACGTTGTTCAGGGTAAAGGAGCATATGATAAATAAAATTTGTATGGAAATGCAGATGTTCGTACCAGAGATCAACCAGAAAAATATCACAGGCAAGCACTTGCAGGGCTGTTAACTGGTCCGGCTGCAGATCAGCCAGGTCAGTAGCCGGCGAAAACTGTTCTTTTTTAGCGACCATAATTAAACAGGGATTGTTTTTTTCCAGACGCTGCCGTATCGAAGCACCACCTAATAACCTCTTTTGTTTTCGGGATACTCCCAGCACCAGTAATTCTGCTCTGAGATCCGTGCTGAGGCGTCTGAGAACATCAACCACCTCTCCTCGAACCAGGCGAATACCAGGATCAATGTTAAAACGGCGTAAGATCTGTACGGCCTGGTCCAGTCCGGCCATCAGCTGCTCACCTTCAACGGTAATACCATAGTGCCTGACAGGGGAGTCGCTCTGTTCTTCAATAACATGAACCAGGGTGACTTCGCCGGAACGAATAAGTGCCTGTTTTTTGACCTCGGCCAACATGTTGCCGCTTTCTGAAGAATCGATCAACGCACCAATAATCTGTGGCTTGTCTCCTGAAGCCGTTGCTCTTTTTTGTTGTAGTTTGCTTTTTTGGACAGTTTTCCCGGGAAACCAGCACCGCCACAGGGGGGGGCGCTGGGCGGTTTTACCGGAAATTGTGATGGGAAGCTGTTGCCAGTATTCCAGATCGTGTTGCATATCCCGAACACATGCATAACGGTCTTTGGCATGGCGGGCAGTGGCACGAAGTATGATGTCCTGGATCTGGGGGGGTATCTCAGGATTATAATAGCGCGGCGGGGTCGGGTCATGACCCAGGCGACGGCGGGCAATATGCAATTTGCCGGAACGGGGCCAGGGTAACCGGCCGGTGAGCATCTCGTAAAAAAGCATCCCCATGCTATAGATATCACAGCGAGGGTCGGCCCGTTCTCCAAGTAGTTGCTCCGGCGCAATATACCAGGGGGTTCCCTGGGGATTTTTCAGGTCAAGGGACAAAAGATCGGGAAGGTGACGGCAGCTGGCCAGACCGAAATCAATCACCTTGATAGTGGAATCTTTGCGACAGATTATATTTTCAGGTTTCAGATCCAGATGAACAATACCCTGCTCATGCAGATAAGTAATCGCCCGGCTAAGATGAATCATCAGGGTCAGGGCAGTGTCCAATTCAAGCCTGTGGTGTCGGCCGACCATGGATCGAAGATCCTTTCCTGATACATGTTCCATGATAATGTACTGCCGGCTTCTCTGCCGGTGGATAAAGCGTATAATTCCAGGATGATCAAGCAGCCGGCTGATTCTCTCTTCATTCTGATAGTGGTATAAAAGGATTGGCTGGTTAAGAATATCACCACAGGGTATTTTTAAGACCACCTGTTGCCGGGAAAGCAGGTCTTCAGCCAGAAAAAGAGTTGCCAGGGCTCCTTTGTGCAATTCGGATCGCAATATAAAAATATCAAGTGAATCGCCAACAGTCGGCTGATTAAATTTATTATTGGACAAAGAAGACATAGCCGACCACAATCAATACAATTACCAGTACTTCCATTACCGTGACTTTGGCGATCATCATAGAAATTTTTCTTTGGGACGGATCCATCTGCAGCACCATCCGATTCATTAGAAGACGGAAAAACAGAGTGGTCGGCGTCTGTTTCAGGAAAAGGCGGATGTATTCCCTGATGCCTCTTATCCAGAGCAGGACAGGGTCATTATCTTCTATTGGGCCATCGATGGAGATTATCCTGGCTTTTAATTTTTTGTCTTGGATCAGAAAAATAATTTCTTTTTCAAGACCATTGGACAAGGTGATACGCATAAATTCACAAGCAGTATCCGGATAGATCACGGTACCTGCGAGATAAAATTTATTATCCGTTGCATAATCTTTGATATTTGCTGAAAATGATGATCCATCCTGCTTGAAATCAGTGATAAACCAGTGGGGATGAAGCCGCAGAAGACGGTCATGGGGGAAAAGCGATTGCAGATCAAAACCGGTCGGCAGTTCCAGACCGAGGTCAAATTCTTGTGAGATACCTTTCGGCGGCACCGCTAGGGAGCTATTAGGAGAGGACATGGCAGCCGGGGGTGAAGGGTCTTGTTTTCCATTCTGGCCCGCAGACCCTTCTCCATACGGGTACTAAAGAATCTTTTGCTCTTGCGATAGGGACCGATGGCGATCAGGTCGCAGCCGAGTTCTTTGGCAACCCCTGTGATCGTCTCTTCAATGGAACCGGTTCGCTGCAGAAAAGCCGCGTGTGATGCTGCCGGATATGAGTTTTTCATCCGTTGCCACTCCTCTGCAATCTCTTCACTAACCTGGGTCTCAACGTGGTCAAGAAAAGTGGTGTGGGTTTTACTTGAATTGAGCCAGTCATCACCGGTCATCAACCGCCAATCTTCGTCAAGAACCGTGAGTACGCTGACCTTGAGATCCGGATCGGCCGCCAGTTGTTTAAAAATAAAGGCTTCTGCTTTTCTGGCACCTTGTGTGCCATGGGTACAGAGCAGGACATGTTTGAACATAGAAAACTCCGCTGAACACACAGTTAAAGAAATTTAAATACTCCATGGCCGATTACTGAACCGACCATGGAATAAGGGATTATTTTCTGTGAATTAAATCTATATTATACCATCCATTTAGTGAATAGTAAAACAAGAAAAGTGGTGATCAGACAAAGAACTAGTGCGGTCAGATCTTCGTTTCGCTCACTGGAGAAAACTGACAGGGCCCGTTCTTCCAGTTCTTCTGTGTTGGCGCCTTCGGCAATTACCGAGGCACCTTTTCCGGCATCACCGGTTTCAATGGTTATTTTTTTTTCTTTATCACTCATAATCAATTCCTTGCTTGGAGATTAATTTAAAACAACATCTTTTACCAGCCAGAGGACAACAAAGAAGGAAAGTGTTGCCTTGGTGACTCCCGCTATAACACCAATAACTATCGGCCAGCTGCCAGCCTGGGTAATCGCTTTTTTGGTAATCTGCATACCAAGACCGATCAGCCCGAAAGCAAAGAACCAGATCATGAAGTCGGTGAGCGTTACAACGGTTTTTGATTTTTTATGCACCTGTTTAACTGCGTGCTTGACAGCTGATTTGACATCTTTGGACAGTTTGATTTGTTTGGCTTTGGCAGCAGCCAGCACACCTTCAAGCTGGGTCATACGGCCACGACCGATGCTGTCAAACTCCTTTTTGTTATTTCGGTCCTCGTAGTTGCCGGCAATCTGTCGCTGTTCAATCAGGTCTTTTACCGCAGCCAGTTGATCCGGGCTCAAGCCGGAAAATTCATTGGCAGTCATGGCCTTGTCCAGGGTCTCCCACTCTTCAGGGGTTACCTGGGTACGGTCATTATAGGATACATCGATATACTTGCCCTTGTAGTGACTGGGCGGTGAAAACAACCCCATGGATGACATGGCGAAGAGAAGTAAAAAGCCTATGATAAAAATGGGGAACTTATCGATGACAACGCTTTTAAAATTCAACTTCTGGCCGCTTTCTCTGCCAAACCAGGTCGCCAGGACTAAAACAATGATCGGCAAAAAGAGAACCCGGGTAATGTTAAAAATTTCTGCAACTTTCAGGGTCTTGATATCCACGGCATTAAATGCCAGGGCAGCTGCTGCCACCTGGGCGGAATTAAGGATCCCGGTTCCTGCCCAGGCGCCGAATTGTACGGGATTCATGCCTGCAAGCTTCCCGATAGTGGGAAAGACAAACATGCAGACAATACCAAAAGAGAGGATTGTGCCGATGGTGTACGCCATTTCCGCACTCTTAGCCTTAACCACGGGTGCCACAGCCACGGTAGCTGAAACGCCGCAAACCCCCATGCCTGCCGAAAGAACTCCGGTCATCGACTTGGGTTGTTTAAATAAATTTCCAAGCCACAATACCATAAAAACAGTGCCGAGAACAAAAAAACCGACCAGCCAGACAGAGTAGACGCCGAGTTTTGCCAGTTCGGCAAATGAATAACGAGCACCCAGCATGATGACGCCCATCTTGAGGACAAAACGGGCACACTTGACCCCTGCTTCAGCAAACTTTGGGATACCGTACGTGTTAGTCAATACAACGCCGGACAGGATGCCCAGGACAACATAGTTGAGGTTCAGCACTTTATATATCTTGAAACCCAGTATTGGTACCAGCGATTTGCTCATAATCTTGACCAGAGGCTCAAGATACCAGCGGATGGCCATGGCCATCACCAGGATCAAAACAATTCCGCCCAACGGTTGTAGAAAAAATCTGTCAAAAACTGAAATGCCCGGTTCTTTGGCTGAGTTAATAAGGGCACCGATAATGGCGATACCTCCGACAATGAGGCATAGCATCATCTGTAAATCCATGGATTTATGGGTACTCAAATATTTCATCATGGATAACAGGACTCCTGATTTTACAATGAGCCCATAAACGATTAGAAACCCGCCCATGATTAAGACAGGTATGTGGTCTTTTATTCGTGACATATAGTTCCTCCTAAATTAAAATTATTATTTATTCTAACTCGGTTTTTATTTTTTTGTTGACTTAACACCACTGCCTCCTGACGCTGTATCCATACGAGGCACAAAATAGCTGCAGAGAAGATTCAAAAGAGAGTAACAGGCGACAAAGCCTGCCACAGTAAACACAAGGCAGGCACATGCCTGCAAAGGCGTAATGGCGCCACTGTGAATAAATCGCAATAGCGGAGTGAAAACACTGGAGCCGGCCATAAGAACAATGCTGCCGATCAGGCCAAGTAAAACAAGTGTGGGTGCGATAAAAGTCTGGTTCATAGTATATTCCCTAGTATCTGGTTTATTTATTCTTTTAATTTCTCTTTAACGCAAATTACGTTCCAGCTTGAAGGTGAAAAAAATCTTTATATGTAACATGTTGATATGATAATAATTAATACGCACTATAGAATATAGACCCAATCAATTGCCCAGTAACAAACTGATTCCGAGAGTTTGCAGAGGGACACATAAAGTGAGTCCTTAAGGATACACCAAATTTTTTCCGATGACAACCTGAAGGTCATATGTTGTTGGCTGGGCCATCACAAAATTTTTAGGTGGTTATAAATATACTGCAATCACCTGGTTGGGAATCAAATCTGCAGATAGCTGGGAGTATGAAAATTGGGAAAAACAAAGGAAATAATCCAGAAAAAAGAAAAAAATAACGTTGTAGTGGCGGCTTCAGGAGTAAGGCACTATACACCCCAGCAGGGGTTTTGGTTTATTCTATATTTTGGAAATACCTTGTCAGAAAATTTTATGAGACAGAAATTTCCTAGGCGTTGAGGCAATTAAAATTAAACTCACTGACCTTGTGCCTATTCTCATTTATCAATAAATCAGTTGGTGCTGATATTAATTGACAATATAATATTCATAAGTTACTATTTTTATATTATAAGAATAATATATTGATAATAAATTATGCAATTTTTTTTTTAAAACACCCCAAGAAACAGCCAAAGACCTTTCTAATAACTAAGAGATCTTCGTCTTTCTAAAAAATGGAAGCGTACTACCCTGTGTCAGCCTAGGGTTTTGCAAAGGAGATCAAGGCTTTTCCGGTCAAGCGGTATTTTATCCATTCTTCCTGGGCCTGGGCCCCAATGGATTCATAAAAATCAATGGCAGGTTTGTTCCAGTCCAGAACCGACCACTCAAAACGGCCGCAGCCCTTTTCAAGGGCTATCTGGGCCAAATATTTCAGCATGGCCTTGCCAGCGCCAAGGCTTCGGTGCTCAGGGGAAATATACAGGTCTTCCAGGTAGAGGCCGGGTTTTCCCTGCCAGGTTGAATAGTTGAAAAAATATACAGCATACCCAATGGGAACACCATGGCTCTCGCAGATCAAAGCATGGACAAAGGAGTCTTCTGCAAAAAGACTGGTTTCATAGTCCTGGACGCAGGCCTTTACTTCATGGGGAGCTTTTTCATATAAAGCAAGTTCCCTGACAAAGTCCAAGATCAGGGGAGCGTCTTCAATTGTAGCTGTTCTAATGGAAATGGATGACATATTAGGTCCTGTCTGCTGTTTTATTGTCTAGTGTTCTATTGTTGGTATAGGGGATACTTCCTGTTTTAGCATGCAGCAGGCTATTTTATGGCTTGGCTTGCCGCTTTCAGTATAGGCAAGGTTGCCCGGCTGGATCATCTTGTTCATGACACAGCCTTCTGGTATATTCAGTTTAAATAAATCTTTTTCATTGATGGAGGGCATTTCCACCAGTTTATTGTTTTGTATTTCAAGGGAATGCAGGGGGAAATCTTCACAGATCGGGCATTGATATACCCTTGCATTGGGAAAGACAAAATAATTTTCAGCAACATTTCCAGCACATTGGAACTCTTCCCCATTAGATAGAAAGACCTTGGGATAGGTGACTATAATGCCGGAAGCAGCAATGGTTTCTGCCACCTCGGGAATGGTTTCAAGCCAGAGATCCTTTGATACCTGCCGGGCCTGGGGAATCTGGGAAGACTGGACTGATTCTCCCCGCATGCCGATTACCTGGATAAAAAACCGGTTGATGCCAAGCTCCTTTACAAGATCAGGCATAAGTTCCAGCTCGTGGATATTCTTGTCTGACACAGTATAGATCATGGAACAGGAAAAACCTTTGTTCCCTGCTTTTTGAATCCCTGAAAGGACCGCGTCATAGCTGCCCTTTCCCCTGATTATATCATTGGTATGTTTTGTGGCGCCATCCAGGGAAAAACTTAAAAAATCAAGATCATCCGGAATGATTTTATCCAGGATATCATGGAAAAGATAACCATTGGTATCAATGGTGATGGATTTAAACCGGAGACGTTTTGCCTCCTTGACTGCCAGATGTAGATCCGGGTGAAGGGTGGGTTCCCCCCCCAGGAAAACCAGATTGGTCTGCCCTGCTTTTGGAGAAAACAGACCCAGCCAGTCCTTTATGGCCTCAATGTCCAGGGTGTTGTCTCCGTGCTGTTCCTTGTTGATATAGCAGTGGGAACAGGACAGATTGCATCTGGTCAGAATATGGAAAAATAAATTGGATGAATCCCTGGAAAAGGCAACAGTCTGTTTCTGCATATCAGCCCATGCATGCCTTGGTAAAGTTTGGATCAAAGGGAACTGGATAGTCTCCGTCAAAACAGGCTTTACAGAAATTCAGTTCCGGGTTTTCTACTCCCGAGGCTTCCAGCATCCCTTCCACGGAAAGATAGTGCAGGGAATCCAGTCCCAGATACTCTGTTAGTTCAGCAAGTGGTTTCTGGGCTGCAATGAGTTCGCCTTTGGAGGAAAAATCAATTCCATAATAGCAGGGAAATTTATGGGGAGGACATGAAACCCTCATGTGTATCTTTTTTGCTCCCAACTCCCGCAAGGCCTTGACACGGGTTTTGGCTGTGGTGCCCCGAATAATGGAATCTTCAATAATTATAATCTCTTTGCCTTTGATCAATTCCCGTACTGGATTGAGTTTGACCCGGACGGCAAAGTCCCTCATGGACTGGGTGGGCTGGATAAAGCTTCTGCCCACGTAATGGTTACGGATCATGGCCATTTCAAAAGGGATGCCAGACTCTTCTGCATAGCCGATGGCGGCATAATTGCCTGAATCTGGAAAGGGCATTACTAGATCAGCATCCACATGGGATTCCTGGGCCAGTCTTTTGCCATGGGCCTTACGCATCTGATACACATTTTTTCCGGCAATGGTGGAATCTGGCCTGGCAAAATAGATATATTCAAAAATGCACAAAGACTTATGGGGAGCCGCCTTTGGGTGTCGTATGCTTTTGATTCCATCCTCATTGATGATGACAATTTCACCTGGTTCCAGTTCCCTGATGAATTCCGCCTGGACCAGGTCAAAGGCACAGGTTTCCGAGGCAAGTACATAGTGGCCGTTGAGTTTACCCAGGGCCAGGGGCCTGAATCCGTTGGGGTCTTTCATGCCTATTATCTCACCCTTGCAGGTGAGAAGGATCATGGAATAAGCACCTTCTATCTTGGACACTGTATTCAGGATGGCAGTTTCAACATCACCCTTGATAAGGTTTTTTATGAACAGATGAAGGAACACTTCCGAATCCATTGTGGTCTGAAAAATGGACCCTCTTTCCTCCAGTTCTTCTTTCAGGGTATGGGCATTGACCAGGTTTCCGTTGTGGGCAACGGCATAGGACCTGTGCCTGTGGTTGACCACAAAGGGCTGGGCATTGGTGAGTACAGAATCCCCGGTGGTGGAGTATCTGACATGGCCGATGGCAGAGCCGCCTTCAATACGCTCCAGATTCTTCATGTCAAAGATATCAGGAACAAGCCCCATGCCCTTGTGGGAAAAAATCTTGTCATTGATACCCCGGTTCACGGAGATGCCTGCACTTTCCTGGCCCCTGTGCTGGAGGGCATAAAGACCGAAATAGGTTATCTGGGCGGCTTCCGGGTGTCTGTACAGGCCAAAGACTCCACATTCATCCTTGGGTCTTTCATTCGTATCAAACATTTTCTGGTTACACATTGCTGTTTTCCTGGTGATAGTACTGGATCGGGTTAATGGAAAGGGTTTCTTTTTTCATGGCCTGGATCGCAGAACAGATGGCCCTGGTACCATCGGTGGTTGTTGCATAGGGGATCTTGTATTTTATGGCTGCCCGCCGTATTTCGTATCCGTCTCTCTGGGTCTGGCTGGAAGCACCTGTATTGAGTATAAGCTGGATCTCATTGTTTTTTACGGCATCCACCACATGGGGTCTGCCTGCAGAGACCTTTTTCACCATTTTGGCAGGGACCTGGTTCTCCTTTAAAAAGGCAGACGTTCCCCTGGTTGCCAAAATGGTAAATCCCATTTCATGGAAGTTTCTTGCCACGGAAAGGGCTGCCTGCTTGTCCTTGTCCTGGACAGATATAAAGACTGTGCCCTCTTTTGGAAGTTTTTGTCCGGCTGCCAGCTGTGCCTTGGCAACGGCCGCTCCCAGGTCCTTGTCAATACCCATTACCTCTCCCGTGGATTTCATTTCAGGACCCAGTACAGGGTCTACATTTTCAAACCGGTCAAAGGGCATGACCGCTTCTTTTACGCAATAATAAGGGGGTATAGTTTCCCTGGTCAGTCCAAGTTCTGCAAGGCTTTTGCCCAGCATGACCTTGGTGGCAAGTTTTGCCAGGGGCAGACCTATGGCTTTGGATACAAAGGGAATAGTCCTGGAAGCCCTGGGGTTGACCTCTATGATGTATACCTTGTTATTCATGATACCGAACTGGATATTCATGAGGCCTTTTACCCGTAGTTCCTTTGCAATGGCCCTGGCTGCATCTGCCATTTCATCAATATGGTCCTGGGAAATGGAATATGGGGGCAGAACGCAGGCAGAATCGCCGGAATGTATTCCAGCCTCTTCTATATGTTCCATCATGCCACCGATAATGGTGGTCTCTCCGTCGGAAATGGCATCCACATCCAGTTCAAAGGCTTCTTCCAGGAATTTATCGATGAGTACGGGCTTATCAGGGGAAGCAAGTACAGCAAGGTCAAAATACTCTTTTAAATCTTTTTTATCATAGACAATTTTCATGGCCCGTCCTCCCAGCACAAAAGAGGGTCTGACCATTACCGGGTACCCGATGTCATTGGCCACCTTCTGGGCTTCGGCAAAGGAATGGGCAATGCCGTTTTCAGGCTGGAGCAGTCCCAGCTTGTCCATCATGGCCTGGAATAAATCTCTGTCTTCAGCCCGATCAATACTTTCAGGACTTGTGCCGATAATGGGCACTCCAGCCTTTTGCAGGTCCGTGGCCAGGTTCAGGGGAGTTTGGCCCCCAAACTGGACAATGACACCAAAGGGCTTTTCCTTTTCAACGATATGGAGCACATCCTCCCGGGTCAAGGGTTCAAAATACAGTTTGTCAGAGGTGTCATAATCCGTGGAAACGGTTTCAGGATTGGAGTTGACCATTATGGATTCCACCCCTTCTTCCCTCAGGGCAAAGGAGGCATGGACACAGCAATAGTCAAATTCAATGCCCTGGCCGATGCGGTTGGGCCCGCCCCCCAGGATAATGACTTTTTTTACCTCTGAAACCCTGGCTTCGCACTCAGTTTCATAGGTGGAATAATAATAGGGCGTGGTTGCCCTGAATTCTGCGGCGCAGGTATCCACCAGTTTGAACACCGGCACAATGCCCAGATCTTTTCGTTTCTGTTCTATCTGTTTGGCTGTGAGGCCGTTGGACAGATGGGCCATCTGTACGTCGGAAAATCCGTATTTTTTGGCCTGTTCAAACAAATCCCTGGGAAGGTCCCTGCCAGCCAGTTTGATCTGTTTTTCCAGATCCACCAACTGCTTCATCTGGTACAGGAACCAGGGGTCAATACGGGTCATTTCATGGAGCATGGTAATTGGCATTCCATGTTCCAGAGCATATTTTATATAAAAAAGCCGCTGGGAATTGGGGGTGGATAATTTGTATTCCAGCTCATTTCCAGCCACACTGCCTGGAGCCGGGTCTTTACCGTCGGCTCCAAATCCTGATCTTCCTATCTCCAGGGAGCGCAGGGCCTTTTGAAAGGCTTCCTTAAAGGTTCTGCCAATGGCCATGGTTTCCCCAACTGACTTCATGGCTGTGGTGAGGATATCTTCTGCTTCGGGAAATTTTTCAAAGGTCCATCTGGGAATCTTGATTACACAATAATCAATGGAAGGTTCAAAACATGCCAGGGTTTCACCGGTGATATCATTGGGAATTTCATCCAGGGTATATCCCACGGCCAGCTTGGCGGCAATTTTTGCAATGGGAAATCCAGTGGCTTTGGAGGCCAGGGCAGAACTTCTGGAAACCCTGGGGTTCATCTCCACCACAATCATATCTCCGTTTTCCGGGTTTATGGCAAACTGGACATTTGAGCCGCCTGTATCCACACCGATTTCCCGGATAATGGCAATGGAGGCATCCCTTAATTTCTGGTATTCCTTGTCAGACAGGGTCTGGGCCGGGGCAACCGTGATGCTGTCCCCCGTGTGAACACCCATGGCATCTATATTTTCAATGGAGCAGATGATGACAACATTGTCGGCATGGTCCCGCATGACCTCCAGTTCATATTCTTTCCAGCCAAGTACGGATTCTTCCAGCATTACCTGGGTGATAAGGCTTGCATCAAGACCTGCCTTACATAGTGTGGCCAGCTCTTCAGAGTTGTAGGCTACTCCGCCGCCGGTGCCGCCCAGGGTGAAGCTGGGCCGGACAATTATGGGAAATCCTATGCGTTTGGAAACATCTTCCACCTCGTACATGGTGGTGGCAAAACCGCTTTTGGGAATCCTGAGATTGATCTTGTTCATGGCATCTCGGAAAAGTTCCCGGTCTTCAGCCTTGTTAATGGCATCAATAGTCGCACCGATCATTTCAACATTATATTTTTCCAGGATGCCGGTTTTGGCTGCTTCTATGGCTGTGTTCAGGGCAGTCTGCCCGCCAAGGGTGGGTAATATGGCATCTGGTCTTTCTTTTTCAATGACCTTGCACAGGGTTTCCGGGGTTACCGGCTCAATATAGACTTTGTCTGCGGTTTCCGGGTCTGTCATTATGGTGGCTGGATTTGAATTGATGAGCACCACTTCGAAGCCCTCTTCCTTCAGGGCTTTACAGGCCTGGGTTCCTGAATAGTCAAATTCGCATGCCTGGCTGATAATAATGGGGCCGGCACCAATGATCAGGATTTTGTGTAAATCGTTACGCTTTGGCATTTTTCATCACTTTTGCAAACTGGTTAAAAAGATAGGCTGAATCATGGGGACCCGGGGATGCTTCCGGGTGATACTGGACTGCAAAGGCCCGGACGGAATCATTTTTAAGACCTTCAAGGGAATCTTCATTCAGATTGATATGGGTCATTATGGAATCGTTTTTTCCAATGGTGGAAAGATCCACGGCAAATCCATGGTTCTGGGCCGTTATCTCTACTTTACCTGTATCAAGATTTTTCACGGGCTGGTTCCCGCCCCTGTGGCCGAATTTAATCTTCAGGGTTTTGCCTCCCATGGCAAGGCCCAGAAGCTGCATACCGAGACAGATGCCGAATATTGGAGCAAAACCCAGTAATCCTTTAATGGTATCAACGGCATAGGTTACAGGTTCCGGGTCTCCAGGGCCGTTGGACAGAAAAATACCGTCTGGTTTCAGGAAACCTATGGTTTCAGCACTGGTTTTTGCCGGGACAACCAGCACCTCACACCCAGCCTCTTCAAGGCAGCGGATTATATTGTATTTAATTCCAAAATCCAGAGCCACAACAGAGTGTTTTTTGCCTTTATGACGCCAGATCAGTGGGTCTTTCAGGCTTTCAACATTGACATAATCCGGCTGATTATATTTCCAGAAATAGGGTTTTTTTGTTGTGACATTCCCCACAAGATCACTGCCCTGCATTGACGGGATAAGTCTGGCCTTTTTCACGAGAGAATCGGGATTAAGGTCTGAGGTGGAGATAATAGCCCTCATTGCCCCGGATTTTCTAATGTGGCGGGTAAGTGCCCGGGTATCTAAATCTTCAATACCCAGGACATGGCCCTTGATGAGATAGTCGGCCAGATTTCCTTTGGATCTGAAATTGCTGGGGAAATCCTGGTATTCTTTTACAATTAATGCAGACACCTGTATCCTGTTAGACTCAATGTCTTCAGGGGTTACACCATAGTTTCCAATCAAAGGATAGGTCATGGTCACCATCTGTCCATGGTATGAAGGGTCTGTCAGAATTTCCTGGTACCCGGTCATGCTGGTGTTAAAGACGGCCTCGCCCCTTGCCTCCCCAGGTCCTGTAAAGCTTCTGCAGGGAAATGTTCTGCCATCTTCCAGGGCTAATAATGCTTTCATGTTGATTCACACCTGTTCAAGTTTGCGTTTAAATCAACTATTAATATAAATAATGGTTGATATAACTAATCCGGGTTGATCCGGATGAAATTTCCATTGGCAATTGTACCTGTAATTGAGCCTGCTAACTACCATATATTGAGCCTGTTTAGCAAGTCTTGTATTTATTTGAAATCCATGGGAACTTACTTTATTTTATTTGATATCTGGGGATTGGATTGACTTTTTATAACCCTTTAGAATATGCACTTGTCTTGGTATTATGGCTTCCTAAAAAAATAAGTTCCCGCACAAAAGCCGCAAAATTATAAAATTTTTCTTGGTGTTCTTGGCGGCTTTGTGCGAAAATATAATCTTTAGGATTCAATCAGGGTAAGGGAACAACAAAAAAAGGCTGAATGAATTCATCAACCTATAAAATACAACAACTTCAGGCGCAAATGAAAATGAAAGAAGAAAATAACGACCTGGTCATGGAGTACCATAAACTTTCCCCTTTGTTGAAAACCATTATCCAGATTCTGGCTGTTCAGAGGTTTGAGTTAAGACAGAAAAATTTAATTTTCTGTCTTAACTCCCTGGGAGTTATGGATGAGAACAAAATTGCATTTGTCCCGAAAACCATTCAGCCCATTTTAAAGGAACTTGAAAAACCGGGTCTTATCATAAAAAATTCCCAGGGAATTACCTGTCCTGATTCATTGTGGCCGGAAGCGGTTCAGGATGTGGTACTGGCAGGTCAGTTTGAAAAAATTCTTTGTGTCCTTCTGGAAGTGGCTCCCTTTCAACATTCTGGCAGGAATTTTTTCTTCCGAAAGATTAAAGAGTTTTACAGGGCCATTCAAATAGCTGTCTATGGAGGTAAAAACTATGCTGATATTGATACTGTATATCGTTCAGGCTGCATTTGTTTTCCAATTGAGCTTCGAGACAATCCCCCTTTTCTGATTCTTTTTAACCACCCGTTTCAACCCCATTTGTTTGATACCCTTTCATCCTCCCTGGGATTGGAAGTTCTGGATTATATCCTGATGGAGGCTGAAAAAAATCTGGAACCAGCAGGAGATGCCCTTGAATATTGTGTCCAGCTTCTGGAAAAGGAATCTGGTTTAAAAGAAAACTCCAGGGTAATGGGCTCTCTTTTATTGAAAGGGAAAATCAAAGAGCACCAAAATCTTTTAGGGAGATTTGAAGATTCTTCCCATGGCTCAGCTCAGATGGGATGGGCCCAAATGCTCTGCAACAATAATGATGAGGCATTGGTACATTTTAAGAATGCCCTGGCTGCTTTGAAAAAAAAAACCCGCAAGAGGAAAATTTTTTTAAAGGGATACCCTGGCCTGTTTTTTTTATTTGCCCTTTTGAAAAGCAAAAAATCTGAAGATCACGTGGCGGCACTTACCTATATAGATGATGCCTCCAGAAACCCGGATATTTGTTCTCCTGTTATGGATGCCATGAAATCCATATTTCAGGAAAAGCTCGGGCTTGGTGCAGTGGTAAATGATTCCCTTGACCTTGCCATTGGGCAGGGTAATGGAATTATTCCTTTCTTAAGTATTCTCGTTATGACCTGGATAGATAAAAACAGAGCGAAATCCCAAATTCCCATGTTGGAGGAAATCAGAAAAAAAATTATTGAATCGGGGTATTCATGGATGGAGGCTGAGATCTGTGCACTGCTTGCTGACTTGGGAAAAAATGTCAAAAAAAATACTGAACGTTCAGAAAAGATTCATAAGCAATGTGGAACAAAAACCCTTACAGCAATTGTTAGGCCCAGTCCTAAATGGGAAAAAATCCTTACGTCCCTGATCAATATAGGAGAAGAGCCCCAAAAGAAATCAAAAAAAAAATTAGATACCGGGAACCAGCGTCTTATCTGGCTTTTAAGTCACAGTGAACAATACAATAGCTGCCATATCAACCCCCGCCTTCAAAAATTGTCAAAGGGGGGTACCTGGACAAAGGGGAGAGCGGTGGCTTTGAAAAATCTTTATCAGAATTACCACACAATGGAGGGGCTTACGGATCAGGATCGGCAGGTGGCCAGTACCATTGTTGAAGAGTCCTTTAGAACCGGGTATCGTTATTACTACCGCACCATTGAATACAGTTTTGAAGAGGACCTGGCTTTGCCGGCCCTGGTGGGCCATCCCCTTCTTTTTCTTGAGGATTCCCTGGAAAGTCCTGTGGAACTGGTAAGGGGAAAACCTGAAGTAAGGTTTCGCATCAATGGGAAAAATAAGAAGGATAAAATTAATATAGTAATGCACCCCATGCCAGATAGTGAATATAGCAAAATGCTTGTGGTCAGGGAGACACCCTCCCGCTTTAAACTCATAAGCTTTTCTCTGGAACATTTACGGATTGCCGAGCTCTTGGGCAAAAAGGGGCTGGCACTGCCGAAAAAAGCGGAAACAATGGCAAGTCAGGCAATTGCATCCCTCTCCTCCCTGGTTCTGGTTAACTCAGACCTTGGTGCTGCTGGAAATAATCAGGTAAGGGAGATGAAGTCTGATCCCATTCCCCATATTCATGTGATGCCCTGGCAGGAAGGGATCAAAATTGAATTTCTGGTCAGGCCCTTTGTCAAGACGGGTTCCTATTTCAAACCCGGTCGTGGAGGGACCAATGTTTTTGCCGAGATCAAGGGAGAAAAAGTCCAGGCAATACGCAACTTAAGCCAGGAAAAGAAATTGGAACAGGCTGTGATTGTTCAATGTCCCAGCCTGGATCATCTTGAACAGGTGGGTGGGCAATGGCTGGTGGGAGATTCTGAGGAGGCCCTTGAGCTTCTCTTTGAACTGAAAAACTGCAATGATAGCCTGGTTATGGAATGGCCCCAGGGGGAGAAGATGCAGATAAAATCCCAGGTGTCATTTGATGATTTCAAGTTGAATATTAAAAAAGATCGTGAATGGTTTAAGGCCACAGGCACCTTAAATATTGATGAAAACCTTACCCTTGATCTGGCAAAGTTGATTTCATTGCTTGATACTAAACCCCTTGGCCGTTTTATTGCCATGGATGACGGGACCTTTCTGGCTGTTACCCATTCCCTGAAGCAGCGGCTTGAGGAGCTGAAGGCCTATTCTACACCCCATGGAAAGGGGCTGCGATTCGCTCCTCTGGCAGTGCCGGCCATTGAGGAATTCATTGACCAGGCTGGATCATTGAAAACGGACAAGGCCTGGAAAGATCATTGCAAACAATTAAAAGAGGTTGTTACTCCTGAAATACCAGGAACTTTGCAGGCCAGCCTGAGGGATTATCAAAAGGCCGGTTTTAATTGGCTGGCCCAGCTTGTCCACTGGAATGTGGGGGCCTGCCTGGCCGATGACATGGGCCTTGGGAAAACTGTTCAAGCCCTTGCTGCAATTTTGTTGAATGCAGGCAAAGGCCCTGCCCTTGTGGTGGCCCCCCTGTCGGTTATGGCCAATTGGCAGGATGAGTGCCAACGTTTTGCACCCACACTCACCCCCCTTGTGTTTGGTCCTGGAGACCGATTGAAATTTCTGGATGATCTGGGACCATTTGATCTTGTGATCTCAAGTTATGGTCTTCTCCAGGTGGAGGCCAAAAAATTAGCTGATGTGGCCTGGCAGACCATTGTGCTGGACGAGGCCCAGGCAATAAAAAACATGAAGACCAAACGTTCAAAGGCTGCCATGCAACTTAATTCCAGGTTCAGGATGATCACCACAGGTACTCCTGTGGAAAACCATTTGAATGAATTGTGGACGCTTTTTAACTTTTTGAATCCAGGCCTGCTCGGTAGTTTCCAGCATTTTAAAGATAATTTTTCCGTTCCCATTGAGCGGGATCAGGACAAGGAAGCTTCCATGAGATTGAAAAACCTGATCCGCCCATTTATTCTCAGGCGCCTGAAAACAGATGTTCTTAAGGAGCTTCCTGAAAAGACTGAAATCACTCTTCAGGTGGAAATGAGCCAGGAGGAGGCAGCTCTGTACGAGGCACAGCGTATCAAGGCTATTGAAAATATTGAAAAGGCTGATGACAAACCAGGACAAAAGCATTTGAGGATTCTGGCGGAATTGATGAAACTTAGACAGATATGCTGTAATCCTGCCCTTGTGCTGCCTGATGCAGGTATTGAAAGTTCAAAGCTGAAAGTGTTTGGGGATATCGTGGACGAACTTCTGGAAAGCAATCATAAAGCCCTTGTTTTCAGTCAGTTTGTGGGACATCTTGATATCCTGCGCAGATTTCTGGATTCAAAAAAAATTGCATATCAGTATCTTGACGGATCCACCTCATCCAAAAAACGTCAGGACCGGATCAAAGCCTTTCAAAGCGGTATTGGGGATCTCTTTCTCATCAGCCTCAAGGCTGGAGGCTTTGGTTTAAATCTTACGGCAGCAGATTATGTCATACACATGGATCCCTGGTGGAATCCAGCTGTGGAAGACCAGGCATCAGACCGAGTCCACAGAATTGGCCAGACCCGTCCTGTGACTATCTACCGTCTGGTGGTCAAGGGTTCCATTGAAGAACAGATTATCAATCTTCACCAGGAAAAAAGGGATCTTGCAGAAAGCCTTCTGAAAGGCAGTGATACGGCTGGGAAGGTTTCAGCAAAAGACCTTCTCATGCTGTTACATGGGAATAAAACATAGATGGGAGGAAAAATGTCCAGGATCAGTTTTGAAAACAGGGTTGCTATTGTTACAGGAGCGGGTGAGGGCATTGGCAGGGAATATGCCCTTGACCTGGCAGAAAGAGGGGCCAGGGTGGTGGTGAATGATATTGGTATCCATCCTGAAGAGGGACCTACCGCTGAAAGAGTAGTGGACAAGATCAGGAAAGCCGGGGGTGATGCTGTGGCAAACCATGATTCCGTGGCAACCATGCAGGGGGGTAAAAATATTGTAAATACAGCCCTGGAGAATTATGGGAAACTGGATATTTTGATCAATAATGCCGGAATTTTAAGGGACCGGACATTCATGAAAATGACAGAGGAAGAGTGGGACCTGGTCATTGGTGTACACCTCAAAGGCGCTTTTTGCGTTACCCAGCCTGCAGTTAAAGCCATGAAAGAGAATAATTACGGCAGGATAATTTTTACAGCATCCTCTTCCGGGCTGTACGGGAATTTCGGTCAGTCCAACTATGGTGCAGCAAAAATGGGGGTTATCGGTATCATGAACACCCTGAAACTGGAGGTGGACAAATATAATATCAAAATCAATACAATAGCACCCAACGCAGACACTGGAATGACCAGAGGGGTTTTCCCCCAGGAGGTGGCCCAGAGGATCAAACCGGAATTTAATACCCCCATTGTCACCTATCTCTGTTCCCGGGAAAACCAGGAATCAGGAATGATTTTTACCATGAGCGCAGGATGGTTTGCCAGATCAGCAATTGTTTCGGGCAAAGGGTGCTGCATCGGGGATACCATAAGAGAGATCACGGCTGAAGAGATCCATGATCAATTCCATGAAATTAAAAATATTGAACATGCAAAACCCTATGGAAATTGTGGAGAGATCTATCAGCTTGGGCAGCCTTTGACTGGAAGATAACCAAAGTGTTCGTTAATAGATTTAATCTGAATATGTCTTTCAGCAATTCTTTGAGTGTAGATTTAAGGTGAAAAATCACATTAAATTTCACTTACAGATTGCCCAACAAATTCCCCCTGTTTAGCTTGATCAGCACCAATTGATAGGCGTTCTTTTAACATTTCAAGCTTCATGTGCTGCACTAGCTCTTCGTTTTTTTCCCAGAACCGCAAAGCATCTCGAATCACTTCACTGGCATTGTTGTATAAACCTGATGCTACTTTTTGCTTAACTTTGGTTTTAAGCTCAGGTGTTAGTGAGATATGCATACTGCCCTCCTTAGCTAAGAGACAACTATATAGCATAATAGCAAAAATACAAACATTGTCAATCTTTGGAAAAAGAATTGACGGAATAAGCCCGTTGCAATCAGGCTCTATTTTAGGCTGTAGAGATTACACTATAATTTTAAAAGTAGACAGGGGCCTTTTGGTGGGCGTTTTCTGGGCAGGTTCTTTACCACTCCCACCTTCCCGGGCTTTCAGGCCGAGTTTGAAATCGGTATGGAATTCATACCCACAGATAGGGCAACGCATGAGTATTCCCCCAATATCTGCAGGGATACGAAGCGGCTGATGACATCCTTTGCAATTTTTCATGACGTAATTTTCCATAGGTATTGTATCGGCAGGAGAGTCGTAACTATTAATAATAGTCTTCCCGATGACAGGATAAATTATGGGAGAGGACTATGAATGAATACAAGTCGTCACTTTTTGATGGTGGTACAAACAGTTGACTTATACCATAAGTAACCACCTAAAGTTTTTAAGTTCCTCTTTTAAAATTTTACCCATGGTATTTCTGGGGAGTTTTTTAATAGAGATGAATTCCTTAGGACATTTCCAATTATGGAGATGCTCCTTGCAAGTGTCCTTGATTGCACTGGATATATCTTTTGAATCAGAAGTTTTAACCACAGCCGCCACAATTTTTTCACCCCATTTTTCATCATGAATACCCACAACCGATGATTCGACGACCTCATCAAGTCTGTTGATTACGGCTTCAATCTCATTGGGAGAAACATTTTCACCACCTGTGATGATAATGTTCTTTAATCGGTCTGTAAGATAATAATATCCATCCTGGTCTTTTTCCCCAGATCACCGGTTTTAAACCAGCCTTGTGCAAACGTTCTGTCAGTTTCTTCAGGTTTTTTCCAGTAACCGGGTGTAATGGAATCTGATTTAAGCCAGAACTCGCCTGTCTGACCGGGTTCGACATCCAAAGAGGTTTCAGGGTTAACAATTCTTACTTCAAGACCGGGAAGAGTAATTCCAATTGAGCTTGGTTTTTTTCCCCCATGCAGGGGATTGGAAAAATTCATGCCGGTTTCCGACATACCCTCCCGCTCCACAGGTTCTTTTCCAAATGTTTGTTTGATCCTTTAAAATTCTTTAGCCGGCAAGGGAGCTGATCCTGATGTCCACAACCTCATGTGATCAAAACAAAATGTCTGATTTTTAATTGTATCAATCAGTTTTGAATACATGGCCGGCACTCCCATGAATACAGAGCAGGCAAGCTCTCCTTTACTTTCTTTTAAAATATTGATCACGGTTGCAGGAGCAAACCTGTCGAGCAGCACCACATGTGCTCCTGCAATCAATGCCGTGTGAAGGGCAAAACATAGCCCGTGAATATGAAAAAGAGGAAGGACATGGCATAATGTATCCGAGTCTGAAATTTCCCATATTTTGATAATATTGTTTGCATCATTAACAAGGTTTTTCTGAGTCAATACAGCACCTTTAGGATTACCGGTTGTTCCTGATGTATAAATGATAATTCCGGGATCATCAGGCTCCAGGCTTATTTCTTCCAGATTATCGGAACAGGAATTTAAAAAATCCATCTTTTGAAAAGGAATTTTAGTATCAATCTCCATGATGTTTAAGCTGGAATCAATCTGTTTTATCATATCTGCCTGTTCTGGATTTACGATAACAAGCGATGGGGCAGCATCATTTAAAAGATAGGTTAATTCAGATTTTTTAAATCCTGGATTCAGGGGTACACAAACCGCTCCTGTCTTCTAAAGTGCAATATAAACAACAATAAAAATCAGGGATTTATCAAAAAGGATAACAACATTATCTGATTTTTTAACTTCCTTTTTTATTAACAGATTAGCCATTTTATTGGAATGCAGCTCCAGATCTAAAAAAGAAACTTGGGTCTCTATCTTACTATCCCTTATAAAAGATATAGCTGTTTTCCGGCGATATTTTTTAAAACAACTCCCCAAGAGGTTTGGAATGGATATCATATTAATTTATTCTCCCTTGATAAAAAACAAAAAGTAGAAATTTTTTTGGTTCTAATTATATTTTTTGAATTTTAATATTACACAAAGAAAACAGATTGATTCATCTAAGCAATGGAATCTTTAGGGGAATCAAAACTATCCAGATGGCCATCTGGAGGTGAGCATTCTGTCTATGAAAACGACCTATTTTACAACCTTCTTTGGACGAGTACTGGCTTTTCAAACCATTGGTGAGAAACAGAATAAAGTGGATAAAAGATTATCCAATCCCGTGATTTTTTCCCGATAAATGCTTTGGATTATATTTTCAAATATTGTAAAATTTGAATTCAGAGAGCAGAATAATCGAAATGGGTTACCCCTTTTATTTTTCACTTAAAATAAGTTTTACACCAAAGCATATAAAAACAACTCCGGCAACACCTTCCAAGGACTTCTGCATCTTATTGTAATAATGTTTAAATCCATTGGATGAAAATATGACAACAACAAAGGAGTACCAAGCAAGGGATATCACGACCATTAAGGTTACTATCAAGATACCAATTCCTAGGGTTGGCTCTTTCGGAAGAACCGAAGCGAATAAACTCGTCACGAACATGGCAGTTTTTGGATTCGACAGATTGGTTATCAAGCCCTTCCACCAGTTCAAATAATTGCTTTGGGATTTTCCCGTTAAAGTATCTGGATTGGAAGGAGATTTACATGATTTGATGATCATCATGATTCCAAGATAAAATATGTAGCTTCCGCCAACTATTTTCAGTGTAGCATAAAGCCAAGGCACCATAATAAAGAGATACGCAATGCCGAAATACCCTGCAATTGACCAGATAATTGTTCCGGTACAGGTGCCTAAAACGATGAATAATCCGGCGAAACGAGAGTGCTTAACCGTTGTCTGTGCCGTAATGAAAAAATTGGGTCCGGGCGTAATGACTGCCAAGGTCCAAATCGATGCAACACTTAAAAATATGGATAACAGGTTCATAATAAATCCCTAAATTATAATTCAATGCACATTAGACTCTTTTTATGTTCTCGTCCAGCATAAACTTTAAGTGTAACCGTTCACGGGCAATAATTGGTATCATATTCAATTCAATGATTTTAAAAAATATCTGGAGGAGAATACCCGCCACATACAGATTCTATTGTCTTCATCACTGAAAGTACAATATGTTCACACCAGGGTTTTCCCACCACCTGTATTCCGATGGGCAGCCCTTCAGGGGTTTGTCCCGCACGGACAACTCCTGCCGGCCATCCTGTCAGGTTGTAGGCAGATAAATGTGACCACATCAGATAATCATATCCTTGTGGAGGTCCTCCATGGGGTAAGGCTGGAAAGACATCCGGTGGGCATAGAATGACATCGTAATTCTCCATGAATCGCAGCATCTTCTTGCAGAAGGTATCTAAAGCAACAGAAGCTTTTAAATCACCCGGTTCTTTAAATGATTCGGCTTCTTTTAGCAGGCGTAACATATTAGGCCCCGGTTCAGTGGTTCCTGCGGCTTCCAGTCTTTGGGATATCCATTTGCCGTTATTTTCAAATTTTACCCATGGATAGAGCCATTCAGACTTGGAAAGACAGGCAGGCGCATCTTCTTTTATTATTTTTACTCCATCGGACAATTTTTGAACAGTTTTATAGATTGTATCTGAGATTTCAATGGTTGGCGGATACAGCCCTCCATCTGTATAATAGGCAATTTTTAGATTTTCCAACCGGACATTTTCAGGGTTCCCAAGCGGCATGGGAATTACAGTGGGATCTTTCCCATCAGGGCCTGAAATTATTGGAAGTGCCATAATAAGATCTTCAACATATCTGGCCATGGGGCCGATAGCAGTAAGGCCATCTGCTATACTTGGGAGATATGGAATCGCATTGCCCGTCCGGGGGGTTCTTCCCGTTGTCGGTTTAAGACCGGTGATGCCACAGACATGGGCGGGGCAGCGGATACTGCCGCCGGTGTCTGTTCCCAGGTCAAGGCAGGAGCCTCCTGAAGCAAGGATGGCTGCTGCACCCCCACTGCTACTGCTCGGGGATTTTGACAAATCATAAGGGTTATAGGAAGGCCCGTAAACCGGGTTGTCCATCTCCCCTCCAAGGGTTATTTCAGATGTGTTGGTTTTTCCTATAATAATTGCGCCTGCCTTGCGAAGGCGTGCCACAACAGAAGCATCTTTCTTCGGAATAAAATTTTGACGTCCTTTCGTACCCCATGCGGAGACAATACCCGCGGTATCAAGAGAATCTTTGATGGTTATCGGGACGCCGTGAAGTGGTCCTCGTACTTTCCCTCTTTCAAGCAATCGGTCAAGTTCCCGGGCTTCAATGAGGGCTCTGTCCGCGACGATCTGAACGACCGCATTTAAATCCGGATTAACCGTTTCAATACGCTGCAAATGGGCATTAACGATTTCTTGAATCGATACTTCCTTTCGCTGAATCAGTCTCGCTAATGAAACTGCCGAGTTGTAGATAAAACCAGACACTAAAGCCCTTTTATCCTCGTTTTGCTTTTCTATCAAATTCATTGTTTATAGAAAAAGCGTGTTTTATCATTTTTCCATAAGTAACTTTTGCAAAGATCATTCTGGAATAATAAATATTTCATTCAACTCTTTCCTATGAAATTCAAGTTTGAGAGATTCACAGCCCAAAAAGAGCGAAAACTCTACTGATTTTTCCATCACTTGCTTAAAAAAAGCTGGATTGTTGATCGTGTCTATTAACAAATTTTCATAACCACGGAAAAAAGCTGCTACGGAAAAAGGTCCCAGCACGTCAATTCCCAAAAGTGTATGTTCCCCGAGTGCCTTGAATGCCATCTGATTGATTTCCAGAAATTTCTTAAAATAGCCCTGGGGTTCGGATGGGATGATCATCTTATGAAGGTCATCCGGTGAGTCAATAATACCAGCCTCACACGCAGGATAATTTTCCTCAGGAAATACCCACCCGAGCCCGGTTTCAGGGCCACACCCATAAAAGATGTAGCCCCGACCAGGGTAGATGGCATCAAGGTCAAACTCTCTCACCATCTGGATAAAGCACTGTGCATTCGCTTGAGGGTCCTCCAAGTACTCCGAGATAGAAATGTCGTAGAAATAAGTTAAGAACACATTGTAATTTGAGACCATTCCAGGTATTTTATCTGTTGATTTCTGGTTAATAACCGCATTGAAGCGTTGGATGCTGTTCATAAAAGAACCCTCAAAATAAAAATATTGTTTAACCCAATAGGCCTGTCAATAATGGATTGGCAAAGATATTCTGGTTTCATCTAAATCTCCTTTCCGATTTATTGGATTTCTTTAACTTTTGGCAGATCATACATGATATCATCCCAGGGATGCCTGTACAACCCGTTTTGCTGGGTTACCTGGTCGATATAATGACCGATCATTCCCATGGTTCTGCCCAGGACAAACAACCCGTTTAAACCGCCGCAGTCAATAATGGAACGGATTCTTTTTTCAGGCCATTCAAGGGCATACATCATATCAACACAGAGAATACCAATGGC
>JAOZST010000179.1:0-7893 GCA_029939535.1 Desulfobacteraceae bacterium
ATGGATCATCCTGATATTGATGATGTTGCATGTATTGGATATCCAGATGACCGGCTGGTGGAGATTGTTCTGGCCGTGGTTCAGGTAAAAGAGGGCAGAAAATTAACAGAAGAAGATGTCATTGAATTTGCAAAATCAAAGCTTTCCCTGTACAAGGTGCCCCGGAAAATTTCCTTTGACCAGGTGCCGCGCAACCCAACGGGAAAACTGATGAAACCCCAGTTGCGGGAGCAGTATACGGGCAGGAAAGAGGCATTTAAACCATTGGTTTGAACAATTGAAACAGCCTTTATTTTATGAATTTTCAAAAGTCGAAACCAGTGTCAGGGTAATTTTACTGGCACTGCAGATGATAATAATTTTTTAAGGAAAGGAACTTAAGTATGAAACTTCGGACACTTTTATTATTACTGCTTGTTTTAATGGTTGGAGCCTTTATGTTTACTTCTCCTGTTCTCGCAAAGAAAAAACCCTCCCTTGACAAATGGAAACCTGATTTTGATCCCAAGGGTGCCAAGTACAAATGCATTGTTTCCAATGTGTCCACCCCTGGCCTGATGGGGACCCTGGCAGGTTTTGAAATCCGCGATGAAGTCTGGAAGAGAACAAACGGGAAAATTTATGTGGATTTTAAGCCATATTCCATGCTGGGAGGAGAGGTTGAAGTCCTGAATATGGTTCAAATGGGCGCTGTTCAGGGAATGGGCGTGTCCTCTGTTGCATCCACAAACCTTGGGCCAAGGTTTGGAGTTGTTAATCTTCCCTTTCTTGTAAATTCCTTTGATAAACTGGAAAAATTTATCAACAACAAAAAATTGTTTAATCATTTTCTCATGGCCATGGATCATCAGGGAATCACGGGACTTGATATTACGGGATACGGAAACTATGGCTGGGCAACAACCGTTCCGGTCAGAAATATTGAAGATGCCAAAAAGGTTAAATTCAGGATTGCAGAAGCAGCTGTGAATCAGCTCAGCTATAGAAACTGGGGATTTAACCCTGTTTCCATGCCGTGGCCTGATGTGCCTGTTGCATTAAAACAGGGTGTTATCACAGGCCTTGACCATACCCTTACCGTATGTAATGTGACCAAGAAATTTGAAGTTGCCAAGTATTTTACCCAGATTAATTATGCCCAGGGTCTTTTTATCTGGATTTTTAATAAGGCATGGCTTGCAAAACTTCCTGCTGATCTGAGAGATGCCTTTGTCTCAAGTGTTCACGATGTCTGTGCTGCCTCCAGGGTTAAATCTTTGACCGAAGAAAATACCAATATTGAAAAGGCAAAAGCTGCCGGAGTGGAATTTTTTCAACTTTCTGATGCGGATATGACAACCCTTAAAAACCAGAGCCAGGGAACCTATGAAAAATATGCGCCTGAAATTAACAAGATATATCCCGGTGATAAATATCAGCCAGATAATTTCTTAAAAGAAGTTCAAGATTTTTTGAAATAGATAAACTGGTTATATAAAAAGTAATGAGGCTTGAGTATTGAGTCGTGGGAAAAGAATGTTGCATTTTTTTCTCACAACTCAAAACTCACAACTTTCATTTTTATAGGGCCTGCCAGGGCATGGGTGTTGATCACACTTTAATATTTAATTTTGAATGGGACTTGGTTTATGCTTGGAAAAATACTTAAAAAACTGGATACAATAACAACCCAGATTGAAGAGTGGACGCTTTTTATCATTGTCATTGCAGCGCTTTTATCACTGTTTGCCAATGTAGTGTTGCGGTACGGATTTAATTATACCCTTGCCTGGAGTGAGGAACTGGTCCGCATCGTTATTATTTACTCAACCTTTGTGGGAGCCAGTGTCGCAGTTAAACAACGGGCCATGATCCGTATTGATGCTGTTGTCCAGATTTTTCCAAAGCTTAAATCAGGCCTGACCTTTTATACCAGTATTCTCATGCTCATCTTTGCCTGGATGATGGTATATTACGGGTACAAAATGACCTACCTGCAATACCTTACTAATCAAAAAACAATTATCATGCAGATACCGCTTGTGATTATATATGCCATCATGCCACTCATGGGTGTGATGGTGGGTATCAGAACGATTCAAGTGATGATTCAAGACTTTAAAACCAGATAAAAAAGGGGCCTTCTTTCCATGCAGATGAGTGATCTGATTATTCTATGTATTCTCCTGGGGTTTATGAGCTCCTATGTTCCGGTCTTTCTTTGTCTTTTTTTCACTTCCACCATCGGGTTTGTGGTTTTCCAGGATATGCCCCTGGCTTTGCTGGCCCAGACTCTTTTTCGAAGTCTTGACAAATTTTCCCTCGTGGTAGTCCTGTTTTTTATTCTCTGCGGGAATATCATGGCCAAGGGAAAGATGGTCGAGAAACTGATGAATATGGCCAATGCCCTTGTCAGCTGGCTGCCTGGAGGACTGGGCATGGCCGGCGTCATAGGCTGTGGACTGTTTGGCGCTATTTCCGGCTCCACCGTTGCCACGGTGGTGGCCCTTGGCGGCTTCATGATCCCGGCCCTGATTAAAAACGGGTATGATGAGGATTATACCCTTGGACTGATGACAACATCCCCCAACCTGGGTGTTATTATTCCCCCCAGTATCAGTATGATTTTTTATTCAATGATCAGCAATGAATCCCTGGAAGGCTTGTTTATAACCGGATTTGTTCCCGGGATTTTAATCATTTTATGTGTATGTATCTATTCTTTTGTCCTCTATCGAAAAAGAGATGATATTCAGCGGCTCCCAGTCCCGAACTTCATACAGCTGTTTAAGATTCTTAAAGAGGGGATATGGGCGGTAATGCTCATTGTGATCATCTTTGGCGGTATCTTTTCAGGGATGTTTACAGCCAACGAGGCTGCTGTCGTGGCAAGCGTGTATGCATTTTTTGTCGAGTATTTTATTTATAAATCCATGGATTTTGCAGATATTAAATCAGTTACCATAAGTTCTGCTGTAACCTCTGCAACCCTGCTGCTGATAGTGGCATCTGCCACCTGTTTCGGCAGATACCTCACCTTTGAGAATATACCCAACCGTGTGGCTGAAGTGGTGGTGGCCAGCATCCAGTCACCTATTGTCTTTTTACTGGCCATGAATATCCTGCTGCTTATCATCGGCATGTTCATGGATATTATTTCAGCCACATTGATTCTTGGACCGGTTTTCCTACCCCTTTTGGGACCTTTTAACGTGGATCCCATGCATTTCGGTCTGATCATGACTGTTAACCTTGCCATAGGATACTGTACACCCCCAATGGGGGTAAGCCTTTTTATCACCGGGGCCCTGGCCAAGCGGGATATTATTTATGTGTCCCGGGCGGTAATGCCCTTTCTGGCCATCCAGATCGGGGTTCTTTTCTTTTTGACCTATTGTCCAGGTCTTGTGCTGTTTCTGCCCAAACTGTTTGGATATCATTGATCGGTTATAGGGAAGAATTACTGAGATATTGTTTTTCAGACTGGGAGATCCCGAACAACAAGGACATAAAAATAAGGGAAGAAGTTTAAATTCCCTTGTCCACAATGTTCTGGTCATGGAGCAGTCTTTCCTGGATTCCCTTGGAGATCTCCCAGTTTTTTTCAAAATCGTCCCAGAATGCCTGGTCGTTTTCCTTCCAATTGTTGCCAAAGCGAAGGTTAAAATGACTGCCCAGCTTTTCAAATAAGAGTTTCCATGTGGGCTTCCCTTTATTCCTGGCACTTAAAAGCTCATTGATCAGGACATCCAATTCGCTTAAATGTTCCTTGGACAAATAGGAAATAGCACCTTTTTTAATGGACTCCATCAGGGATTCCGGATTCAGGGAATTGGCCGTGAGCATCACAGCCGGGATATTCTGCTTTACACATTCCTCCAGAAGCTTAATTCCATTAACTCCCATGATATCAAGTATGGCAAGGTCATATTTTATTTGAAGGATTTTTTCCGATGCAGTTTCATAGTCATGGGCTGAATCAATTTTTGCCGGTTCAAGGATTTCCGCTATGGTTTCAATCACATCCAATTCATCATCCACGGCCAGTATGTGCTTGCCCTTGAGAAAAGAGTTGATTTGTGTCATCTGGGTCTCTCCTTAATAAATTTATATATAATAAGAAAATAAAATAATTACTTATTATTATTTGGCTATCTTTAATATTTACACAGAAAAATTAATTAGTTTTATTTTTTTTCCTAATTATAAAAAGATACCTAAAATAGCTTGAAAAGTCAAGGTAATAAGCAGGCTCTGGATATTTACCATAACCCGTTCCAGGGTGATCACCTTACGTCCACTGGATGGACATTGCAACAATCTTTATTATTCAATCCACTAACCGGCAAAACTCGCTGCGCTCAAACAGTTGCCGGTCTTAACGCTCCTTTCATAAAGAGCTTGTAAGTAAAGATCCATAACACTCCCATAGGGCAATCCCCCTTCCACTGGAAGTTATCGTAAGTCCATAAATTTCTTGCACAGAGCCTTTTACTTGGATATATGTATCCCTGGAGCCGGATATTTCCACCACAAAGATCATTGAAAGAATTTGCAGGCTGTATTATGGGGCTGTATGAAATAAAATATCTTCAATTTAAACTTTTCCAGAAATACCCTGATCTGGTTCACGGTGTGTTTACAAGGTCAGGAGGTGTCAGTAAGGGCAGCTTTGATTCCCTGAATATCGGTAATAATTCTGGAGATGATCTTTCCAGCGTAAGTGAAAACAGGAAACGTATCCTTGCTCAAATGGGAACAAAACAGGCTGTTTTCCTGAACCAGGTCCATGGGAAAGAGATCCTTGTAATAAAAAAGCATGGGGACAGTTGTCTGCCAACTTTTTTTTCTGATAAAGAAAACAGGGAAAATCCTGTTTCTGCCGATGGAATTGTAACAGACATGGCAGGAATATCCATGGTAATCCAGGTGGCAGACTGTCAGGCGATTTTATTATTTGATCCTGAAAAAAAGGTGATTGCCAATGTCCATTGCGGGTGGCAAGGCAGTGTGGAAAACATTATCAGCAATTGCATTGATGTGATGATAAAAAAGTTTCAATGTCGGCCAGAGTATATCCTGGCAGGGATCTCCCCTTCCCTGGGGCCTTGTTGTGCTGAGTTTATTAATTTTCAGGATGAAATACCCAGGGCCCTGTGGGAATATAAGGAGCAGGACAGGCCTTTTTTTGATTTCTGGAAAATTTCCCGGGACCAGTTGATGGAAAAAGGCGTGGGAAAAGAAAATATTGAGATAATGAATATATGTACCAAATGTAATACTGATAAATTTTTTTCTTTTCGCCAGGAAAAGACAACCGGCAGGTTTGCCTGTGTTCTGGCCCTGAATAAGATTGCTAAAGGTTGAGAACAATATGTTGAGGATAATATAATGGAAAAATTGGAAAAAGTTTTTTTAACCCAGAAAGTAAAGGCCTCGGGGTGAGCGGCCAAACTGGATCCAGGGACACTGGATCGAATTGTTTCCGGTCTTGATGTAAAATCCCATGCAGATTTGATTGTGGGGCTTGATACTCCGGATGATGCCGGGGTTTTCCGGCTGAATTCCCAGACAGCGTTAATTCAGACCCTGGATTTTCTGACCCCGGTCACAGATGATCCCTATGAGTTTGGTCAAATTGCTGCGGCTAATTCCCTGAGTGATGTCTATGCCATGGGTGGAGAGCCTTTAACGGCTATGAATATTGTCTGTTTTCCCAGCTGTGATCTTGATGAAGAGATCCTTGCCCAGACATTAAAAGGTGGGCAGGATAAAATAAATGAGTCCGGTGCCATACTTGTGGGGGGGCATTCAGTGGATGATGCTGAATTTAAATACGGACTTTCCGTTACAGGAATAGTACACCCGGAAAAGGTGTTGACCAATTGCCGGGCCCAGGTGGGAGATGCCATTATTTTGACCAAACCCATTGGAACAGGAATCATGTCAACGGCCATCAAGGCAAAACTGGCAGGGGAAAATAATATCCGGGAATCAGTTGCTGTCATGTCCATGCTTAACAGGTCAGCAGCCCGGATCATGAAGGATTTTGAGGTCCATGCCTGTACTGATGTAACAGGTTTCGGCCTTGGCGGCCATATACTGGAGATGGCAAAGGGATCTTTAAAACATGTAACCCTTTATTCTGACAAAGTCCCTTTATTGGAAGATGTATTGATGTTTGCTTCCATGGGAATGGTTCCGGCAGGGGCCCATAAAAACAGAGCATTTTTCAAGGACCTTATCCAGGTAGATCGGGCAATGGACAGAGCACTATTGGATCTAATATTTGATCCCCAGACTTCCGGGGGGCTTCTGATTTCTCTGAAAAAACAGGATGCTGAGGCCTTTGTTGTCCAGCTGGGAAAAAAAGGCATGAATGCAAGGATTATTGGTGAGGTCATGGGAGATAGCACCAAAGGTTTTTTAGATATAATTTAATGCTTTTTTCGCATTGACTTAGGTTTGAGCATATGTTACTTGCTCTCAGTATAAATTGATCTTTGTAAAGCTGGAGACCGTTCAAAAAAAGGCATGGGAATGAAAAAGGAAACAGGCAAAACCGTTAGAGAACTGGGATATTTTGCCAGTCTGGGAATGTCAGTGGCACTTTCGATTTTTTTAGGTCTGGGAATTGGGCTTTGGCTTGATAAAAAATTTGAGACAGATCCTGTTCTGATGTTTGTGGGGCTGGCCTTTGGCATTGCCGCAGGATTTACAAATATTATCAGGGCAGGGAAAAAAGGGCAGAAGTTTTAATGCAGGATATTCAAAAGATTGTAATTTTTGTCACTAGAACCAATTGGATACTGCTGGTGGTGGCAGGCCTGATATCACTGATGACAGCGCCGGCAAAAGTCTATTTAGGGGTTTTGCTGGGTGGATTGATTGTGTCAATAAATTTTTATCTTTTGAAAAAAACCATTGTAAACAATTTCTGTCCCGAGGTGGTATCAGAAAAGGGCAGTTCCCTTGTGGGGAATGTCCTGGTAAAGTATTATATTCGATTTGGAATAAGTGGTGGACTTATCTTTCTGCTTATTTCAAAACATATTGTTCATCCACTGGGGCTTCTGGCGGGGCTTTCCGTGGTTGTTGCAAGCATGTTTCTGGCGACCATGCTTGAGTTAACGAGATTATTTTTCAAGGAGGCGGTATAAGGTGGAACATCCATATTTAATTCTCACTTCAGTTTTTGGCATGTTTGGTCTGGAAGAATGGGCTGGTAAAAATCCCCATGTTACCTATATGTGGCTTAGCATGATTGTTTTGATTTTTTTCGGCTGGCTTGCCGGAAAAAGTGTTTCCATGGTCCCAAAGACAGCACAGAATGTCTTTGAAGTGCTGATTTCAGGCCTTGAGGAGTTCATGGTTACCATTACAGGGGATGAGGGACGTAAATCCTTTCCCCTGGTATTAACCATATTCTTATTTGTTCTTCTGGGAAATCTCATGGGGCTGGTTCCGGGATTTTATCCTCCCACTGCCAGCATCAATACAACACTGGCCTGTGCGCTTATAGCAGTTTCATGGAGCCACGTCATTGGTATCCAGCGCCATGGAATCAAATATATCAAACATTTCCTGGGGCCTGTTCCAGCCATGATCCCCCTGTTCCTTCCCATTGAACTCATTGGCCATAGTGCAAGGGTATTGTCCCTGACCTTTCGTCTTTTCGGAAACATGATGGGCCACGAACTAGTGGTGGGAATCCTGCTGACCCTTGGCGGCATGTTTCTGGCACCTTTGCCAATAATGGCCCTGGGAACATTTGTTGCTCTGGTTCAGGCCTTTGTGTTTTTCCTCTTATCCACCATGTATATTGCCGGTGCAATTGAGGAAGCTCATTAATGATCTGAAGGTCACAAGCAACCTGAAGGTCACAAGCAACCTGAAGGTCACAAGCAACCTGAA
>JAOZST010000180.1:0-1161 GCA_029939535.1 Desulfobacteraceae bacterium
GTCTGCCCGAGCATCAGAAGTTCAGAAACAAGCGGCATGGCAACCGGGTCACAGGCCATGGCTTCTAATTCCTTCTGGCGCAGGGCAAAGCTCTGTCCCTGTGCATCTGCAACCTCAATGGTTCTGCCAAGGGGTGCAACACGGATAATCCGTAGATGTGTACCTGGCAAAATGCCCATCTGGGCCAGCCTCTGAGCGGTTTTTCCATCAGGTCCAAGTGAACGGATAATGCATTCACTGCTGGGTTGCAGAGCAGATACCGGCATATGTTTAGCTGTCATCATGTTTCCCCCGAATTGATTAGTACTTTTATACCCCCTTGAAATCAGCCTCTCTTCTTTCAATAAAAGACTGGATACCCTCCTTAAAATCTTCGCTTTTCATGATGGGCATCAAATCCGGCAGCAATCTCTCAATGGCTGCCTGATCTCCCTTGTGCCTTGCTATCCGTCCTGACTTCAAAGTTGCCTGGACACCCAGGGGAGATTGTTTTGCAATGGTTTGGGCAATTTCAAAGGCCTTATTAAATAAATCTTCCGGTTCTGTTATTTCCTGGACAAGACCCAGGCGAAAGGCTTCTATGGCTGTGATCTCATCGGCGGTCAAAAGATAACGCATGGCATTGCCCCACCCGATTTCCTGGTGCAAACGCACTGTGGCCCCGCCAACAGGATAGATTCCCCGTTTAATTTCAATCTGCCCGAATCGTGAATTGTTTGACACCACACGGATGTCCGTGGCCAAAAGCAATTCTATACCAATGGTAAAACAAATTCCCTGGACAGCCATGACAATGGGTTTGGAAACCCGGGCCCCTTCATCCAGTCCCAGGGGATCGATGCCTTTGTCAGGAAGATCAGGGAAACTTCCTCTGGTGAAAAAGGGCTCCCATTTAGGCAAATCCAGGCCAGCGGTAAAATGATCTCCTTTTGCAAATAAAAGCCCGCAGCGCAAATCCGGGTTTTGATTCAGCTCTCCATAGGCCAGGCTTAATTCCTGATACATTTCCAGATCAAAGGCATTTCTCTTTTCAGGCCTGTTCAGCTCCATCATCAATACATGATCTTTTTCTTCAACAATAATTTTTTTCTTGCTCATTTTTATTTTTCTCCAGCTTTACTCTTCTCTGTCTTTACTCTTCTCTGTCTTTACTCTTCTCTG
>JAOZST010000180.1:1261-5791 GCA_029939535.1 Desulfobacteraceae bacterium
CTTTACTCTTCTCTGTCTTTACTCTTCTCTGTCTTTACTCTTCTCTGGCATGTGTATAATTTTTGCCCTGAAAGGAATCCCTTTTTTCCAGGGTGCTCTGTATCATATTAAAAGTTTCCCTGTACCTGCCTGCCCAGGCCGGTGCCCGAAGCTCCTCTCCATGGGGATCACCTGTAATACGCTGTATAATAATATATTTAGGAAGCAGTTCTATAAAATCGCAGACCATGTCCACATAGGCCTCCTGTTCCATACAAATATATTTTCCTTTTTGCCACATTCTGTCAAGGGGGGTGTCCTTGATCACATACAGCAGATGAATCTTTACTCCGTTGATCCCGCTATGGGCAAGGGTCCTGGCGGTTTCAAACATCATGGCCCTGTCCTCACCGGGCAGGCCCAGTATGACATGGGCACAGATGTTGATCCCCCTCCCCCGGGTCATCTCAACTGCATTGGCAAACTCCCTGAAACCATGACCCCGGTTTATAAGGGCCAGGGTCCTGTCATGGACAGATTGCAACCCGTATTCCAGCCACACCAGGTAGTCGGAGCAATAGGACTGTATAAGGCTGAGTTTTTCTTCATCCACACAATCAGGCCGGGTGCCAATGGCCATGCCCACAATCCCGTCGCAGGAAAAGGCCTCATCATACATCTGCTCCATGCGGGCACAGGTTGTATAGGTGTTGGTATAGGATTGGAAATAAACCAGAAATTTTTTTGCCTTGTATTTTTTAATCATTCCAATCCTGCCGGCTTCTATCTGCTCTTTAATGGAAAGACCTCTGCTGAAAGCACCAGATCCGGAGCCCTTTGAATTGCAGTAAATACACCCGTGCCTGGATGACACCCCATCCCGGTTTGGACAGGACAGCCCTGCATCAACTGCGATTTTCTGAACCCGCTGTCCAAACAATCCTCTTAAATAACTATTATAATCTGAATATCGTTTAATTTTATCCATATAATTCTTCCATTTCCTGTGCAACCCTTACATATCTGATAAATATATAGGTAGGATATGTACCACCATCCCGGAGACAAATCAAAGATAAGATTATTTTTCAGTATTTTTATTTAAAGCGAAACCATTAACAGCAAAGGGTTTAAACCGATTTTTCTTTTTTTGTCTCTTGAAATTTTAATTATTCTCATAAATTGACCCATGCTTGATCTTGACCAAACTCATAACCAATCCTATATTAGTTGGTTATGAATTTTTATGAAAAGACCTATGATGTCATTGTGATTGGTGCCGGTCATGCCGGATGTGAAGCTGCCCTTGCAGGGGCTAGAATGGGGTGCACCACCCTTCTTTTAACCATTGACATGGATAAAATAGCTGCCATGCCCTGCAGTCCTTCCATTGGTGGAATGGCCAAGGGACAGCTGGTAAAGGAAATAGATGCCCTGGGCGGTGAAATGGCAAAAATATCGGATTCATCTGCCATCCAGTATAGGACACTAAATACCCGAAAAGGTCCTGCAGTTCAATCCACACGAACCCAGAACGACAAAGCAATGTACTCAAGACATATGAAAGCTGTTCTTGAAAAAACCCCGAACCTTGACCTGAAACAGGGCATGGCCCAGGAACTTATCCTTGAAGACAACCAGGTAAAAGGCATCATTGACCAGACCGGGTTTGAATATTTTGCCCCGGCCCTTGTCATTGCCACGGGCACATTTTTAAGGGGCACGGTCCATATCGGTGCATCCAGGATAGAGGCAGGCAGGGCCGGAGAATTTGCCTCAATTGGCCTGGCCCAGAGCCTTGGAAAGATCGGCCTTGGGATGGGACGGATGAAAACCGGAACACCACCCCGGCTCCATGGAGACAGCATTGATTTTTCCCAATTCAATATCCATGGATCCGATACCCTGTCCAAACCCTTTTCCTTTTCCACCACAAAAATCACCAACCCCATGCTGCCCAGCTTCATGGGAAATACCAATCCCAATACCCATGAAATAATCAGGAAGAATCTTCAATATTCAGCCCTGTACGGCGGCCATATCAAGGGTCACTCTGCCAGGTACTGCCCCTCTTTTGAGGACAAAATTGTTAAGTTCCCGGACCGGGAGAGCCACCATGTCATCCTGGAGTATGAAGGCATTGATTCCAAGGAGATCTATGCATCCGGTCTTGGCAACAGCCTGCCCCTTGAAATCCAGTACCAGGTTGTAAGATCGGTACAGGGCCTGGAACAGGCCAGAATCATGCGGCCGGCATATGCCATTGAGTATGATTATATAAATCCCCTGGAACTGACCCCGGGCCTTGAAACCAAAAAAATAGCCGGCCTTTTCCTGGCCGGCCAGATCAATGGGACCTCGGGTTATGAAGAAGCTGGAGCCCAGGGCTTATGGGCCGGGGCCAATGCTGCCTGTAAAGTTCAGGATAGAGAACCCTTTGTCCTGAATAGGTCCCAGGCATATATGGGAGTGATGGTGGATGACCTTGTGACCCGGGGAACCCGGGAGCCCTACCGCATGTTTACCTCCCGGGCTGAATACCGGCTCCTTTTGCGGGAGGACAATGCCGACCTGAGGCTGGCCCGAATGGGATATAATTACGGACTGATCAGCAAAGAAAGCCTGGACTTCTGCAAAAAGATTCAACTCCAGACCCGAAAAGAAATTGGCCGGGTTAAAAAAGAGATAATCAAACCAAGTAAGACGGTTAATACCTTTCTCATAAATCACGGTACCTCCACGATTTCCAATGGAGTGAAACTGGAACAGCTTTTAAAAAGGGCTGAACTTGGTTATGAGATCTTAAAACAGATTTCCCCTCCCAGGGAACCCATCCATGCCCGGGCAGAGAACCAGGTGGAAATCCAGATAAAATATGAAGGATATATCCATCGCCAGCTCAATGAAATCAAAAAATTCAAAGACCTGGAAAAAATAAGAATTCCCATAGGCTTTTCCTATGCCAATGCCCACGGTCTTTCCAATGAAATCAGGGAAAAACTTGAACAGATACAGCCCCAATCCCTTGGCCAGGCCTCCCGGATCGACGGAATGACACCTGCGGGAATCTCGGTATTGATGGTGGCTATCTCTGCCTTTACAAAAAACAAGCTATCTTGACTTGACCGGGTTAACACTTATTGTTTAACTCGTAAACACCTATAATAATTGAACTTAGCAAAGGAATAAAACATGGCTGATGATTATTACAATATACTGGGAATTGGCAAAACAGCCAGTGCAGCTGAAATAAAAAAAGCCTATAGGAAACTGGCATTAAAATATCATCCAGATAAAACCGAGGGAAACAAGGCCCTTGAAGATAAATTCAAAAAAATCTCTGAAGCCTATGCAGTTTTAAGTGATCCTAAAAAAAAGAATCAATATGACACCTATGGGTCTGCCGACTTTCAGCAGCGATTTTCCCAGGAAGATATCTTCAGGAACTCAGACCTGGGAGACATATTAAAGGAGTTTGGTTTTGGTGGAGGCCGGGGTGGCGGCTTTTCAAGGATGTTTGGTCAGGGAGGCCCCAAGGGAGGATTCTCCGGCATGGGGGGAAATCCCTTTTCCCAGAACATGGGTGGCGGATTCGGCCGTCAGCAGGCCCCTGTAAAGGGTAAAGACCTGGAATATGAAATCCCCCTGACCGTGAATGAACTTATCAACGGTACAAAAAAAACCATTACCATCAGCCAGGGGGGAGCAGCAAAGGCCATTGAGGTAAAAATCCCCAAAGGGCTTACCCCGGGGAAAAAAATCCGGCTGCCTGGAAAAGGGGAGGCAAGTCCCAGTGGCGGGCCTGCCGGCAACCTGTACATAAAAGCCAGCCCAATGACTCCCCAGGGCCTTACCATTGAAGGAAATGATATCTTCCTTACCCAATCCGTTAAACTTTCCCAGGCTCTTCTTGGGGATAAAATAGAGGTAACCACACCAGCGAAAAAAACCATTAACCTGACTCTTCCCGCCGGGACAAACCATATGGCAAAGATGAGACTGCCCAGCCATGGCATCCCCCATATGAAAGGAAATGGTTGCGGAGATCTCTTTGTTGTGATTAATATAATCATACCCAAGAAACTTAACAATAAACAGAAAAAGCTTGTTAAGGAACTTGAAAAAACAGGACTGTAAGCCAGATTCATTTAAATTTGTTCCCTGACTGACAAACAGAGAACTCCGCAAAATTGAAATTGATGTTTCCTATTTCTGATTTTCACTTGAAAAAGGATTCATTGTCGGTTATGGACTGGGTTATAATAAAAAATACAAAACTCTGCCTGAAATCTATGATTTGAGAATGTAAGAATAGGGGGAAGCGTCATGATTATAGTCTGTGAAAAATGTTCAACCCGCTTTAACCTTGATGAATCTTTTTTAAAGCCTGGCGGTTCCAAAGTCCGTTGCAGCCAGTGCCAAAATATTTTCACTGCTTTTCCACCTGTTTCCGATGTTATCCCGGCATTTGAATCAGATGATGAAATTGAATTTACCCCTTCTGTAGAAACCGGGCCTGATAAATTTGAAACTGATAAATTTGAAACTGAT
>JAOZST010000180.1:5891-7817 GCA_029939535.1 Desulfobacteraceae bacterium
CTGATAAATTTGAAACTGATAAATTTGAAACTGATGATTTTGAAACTGATGATTTTGATATTGAACCCCTTGAACCTGACTTTCAGGATTCTGAATTTGATGATGGAGAGCATGAATTTGATGAAGCAGACTTTGAAATAGAGACCAATGAACTTGAAATAGAAGATTCCGGCCTTGAAATGGAAGAAACAGAAACCAATGCCGCAGACATTGAAATCAGCTTTGACCAGGACTCTGAAAGTCTTGAAATTGAAACCGATGAATTGACATTTGATGATGATATTGAATTTGATGAGCCAGATCTGGAAATTGAAACAAATGCCACTGAAGAGGACTTTGGCAGCCTTGAATTTGAAAGCCTCGATCAGGATCAGGACAGCCTATCCCTTGATACAGATGATGACCCGGAGCCAGAGCTTTCATTTGAAGATGAGGATTTTGATCTTAAAGAAGAACCAGACCTGCCAGAACCCCTGACTCCCATTGAAGATGATGAATCTGACACCCTGCCCGATGAAAATTTTTCTTCCTATGACCAGGTTCTGAATCAGGATACCGAACCAGAAGAAGACATCCAGAAAAATAGGATTGATGGTGAGCAGGAAATTGAAATAGAAGAAACCCAGACAGAAAGTGTTGTGGAAGAGGAAACCTCAGAAAAAAGGATGGAAGATGTCTTGATTGAAAAATCCGATCCTAGCCTTCCCACACCCGGCCCTTCCAGAAAACGGAAAAAAAAATCCACACTGGGAGCCCCTGTCATGGTATTGCTGCTTATTTTTCTAATTGTTGCAGCAGCATATATTACAGGTCTGACCACGGGATATAAAATCCCCTACCTGTCAAGTGTAAGAATCCCCTTTCTGGAACAATATCTAAAAAAAGAGATCCCTGCAATACCTGAACTCAAGCCAATTCCCAATGAGGGTAGCGTTAACGGCAGGTTTATTTCCAATGATACAGCCGGGGAATTATTCGTAATTACAGGACGAATTGAAAATCCATCCACCAAAGCTTACAGCCATATTCAAGTCAAAGGAACATTGATCACAAAAGGTAAGGTCAAGGCCAAAACCATGATAGCCTTCTGCGGCAATATAATATCTGAAGAACTTCTAAAAACAGGTAATATTCTGGATATCAATAAACAACTGACCATAAGGGAAGGTTCCAACAACTCAAATGTAAATGTGAAACCAGGAGCATTTGTCCCCTTTATGCTCGTCTTTTCAAGCCTGCCGGATAATCTGGAAAATTTCACAGTTGAGGTGGTTGCAGATCAAAAAAATGAAACTGTTAAATAAAAAAATATTTGACATACCAACCAAAGTTATGATATATTTTTTGGGTTTTTGGCGACGTAGCTCAGATGGTTAGAGCATGCGGCTCATATCCGCAGTGTCCGGGGTTCAATTCCCTGCGTCGCTACCATAGATTTTACAATACCCCCTATTTAAGGGGGTTTTGTGTTTCTGGGGGTTTTTATTAAACTGTTGAACATCTTACAGCCCTTCAAGTAGCTTATAATACTCCTTAAGCGTACTAATGGATTCCATTGTGGTTTGAAATAAAATCCAACTGAGAAAAAGCATTCCTATTGTGAGTCCGATTGTGGAGATCACTCATGACTTTTTCCTCTTAAAATAGTCCTTCATAGGTTTCTCAGCAATTTCAATTGCCTGCCTGGGAATTTTTTGAGTCTTCTTCTGAAAAGCATGAGTTAAAACAATAATTTTAGAACCATCAAAAGAACAAAGGATTCTAAATATATTTGATCCAAAATTAACCCTGACTTCCCAAAGATTATCTGTGTTAACCATTTTCTTAAAATATTTAGAAGGAACATTAATATGCTCTTCGACAATATTCAAAACCCAGACAACTTTCTTAGCCTGTTTTGCTGTTAAATCATCCTGTTAAATCATC
>JAOZST010000181.1:0-7803 GCA_029939535.1 Desulfobacteraceae bacterium
AGCAGACATTGCCGATTTATATCGGCACCAAATTACGTAGCTTTATCAGCCCGGCTATGAATGCCCTGGCAGTGATTTTTATCATCCTGACAGTTATCGGCGCGGTTGTCTATGAGGTCAGAAGGCGACGCGAAATGATCAAAGCCGGTGTGAAAATAACTCCCGAACCCGCTGCTTAAGTGCTACTGTGATCTTTTCAGACATGATTTCTACAATTGAAAATTGCTAAAATTTTTTTCAACACCCGGTTCTTGATAAGGAAGACCTGTTTTTTAAATCCCAAGATATGCTTTTTTTACATCCTCATTGGTTAGAAGGTTCTCTCCGGTATCTGTTATGGTGATGGTACCGTTTTCCATTACATATCCACGATGAGCAGCCTTAAGAGCCAGGTTGGCATTCTGTTCCACGATAAATATGGTGGTTTTCTGTTCCTCATTGATTTTTTTAATAATGGTAAAAATCTGTTTAACAATGATTGGTGCAAGACCCAATGATGGTTCATCCAGCAGCAGTACTTTTGGCCGGGACATCAGTGCCCTTGAAATGGCCAGCATCTGCTGTTCACCACCGCTCAGGGTTCCTCCGGCCTGGTTTCTCCGGTTGGCAAGAATGGGGAAAAGGTTGTATACATAGTCCATATCTTTTTTAATGCCTTCAGTATCATCCCGCAAAAAAGCTCCCATGTCCAGGTTTTCCGCAACAGTCAGATAAGGGAAAATTCTCCGGCCTTCCGGGACCTGACAGATTCCCATTTTAACTATTTCATCCGGGGGAAGCCGGGTGATATCTTTGCCTTTGAATTTTATACTGCCCTTTTTGGCAGGTACCACACCAGAAGTGGTCATCAAAGTAGTTGACTTGCCGGCGCCGTTGGCTCCGATCAGGGAGATTACCTCACCCTCGCTCACTTCAATGCTGATGCCTTTGAGGGCATGGATATTTCCATAATAGGTATGTATATTTTTTAATTTAAGCATCTTCAGACTCATCTCCAAGATAGGCTTTGATGACTTCCGGATTAGATTTTACATCTTCCGGTGTGCCTTCAGCAATTTTTTTGCCATAATCCACCACATGAATCCAGTCAGACAGGCTCATTACCAGTTTCATATCATGTTCAATCAGGAAAATGGACAGGTTTTCATTGTCCCTGAGCCAGATGATCAGATCGTCAAGTTCTTTTGTCTCCTGGGGGTTCATGCCCGCGGCAGGTTCATCCAGCAAAAGGAGAAAAGGATCCGTGGCAAGGGCCCTTGCAATTTCAAGACGTCGCTGGGCTCCATAGGGCAGATTGATTGCCTTTTCATTTACATATTGTTCAAGGCCTATTTTTTCAAGGATTTCATAACTGTCGTGAACGGCTTTTTTTTCTTCATTCTTTTGGCTGCCAGGGCGCAGCAGGGCCTTGATAATTCCTGCATGCATTCTGCAGTGACGGCCGATCATTACATTTTCCAGCACAGTCATGCCTTCAAAAAGACGAATATTCTGGAAGGTTCTGGCAAGCCCTTTTTCCGTGACATGGTTTGGTTTCAACCCTTTGAGCTTCTGGGTGGATTCGCCCGGAGGCGTGATTGCAACATACCCCTCTGTGGGTTCGTAAATACCTGTGATGCAATTGAAAAAAGTGGTTTTTCCTGCCCCATTGGGGCCTATGAGTGCAGCGATTTGTCCTTTTTCAATGGCAATATTCACATTATCCAGGGCCTTGAGTCCCCCAAAATTCATTGTGAGATTTTTAACGTTGAGTATGGGTTCCATAAATTTATTCTTCTACTTTTTTAAATTTATATGTTTTACGTACACTTTGAATCAGCCCTTCTGGTTTGAAGACCATCACGATTACCTGGAGTGCACCAAATACAAGCATCCTGTATTCTGCCACTGCCCTCAGATACTCCGGCAGCAGAATAAGTACCAGTGCCCCGGCAATAACACCAATTGCCGATCCCATACCACCGATTACCACCACGCATAAGATGGTGATGGATTCCCAGATGGTAAAGGACATGGGGTTGATATAGGATGTTTTGGCAGCAAAGACTACTCCGCCTATGCTGGCCCAGGTGGCTCCCAGGGCAAAGGCGGTAAGCTTGGTTTTCACCTTGTCAATACCCATGGCCTGGCAGGCTATTTCATCGTCCCGAAGTGCAATCCAGGCACGCCCTATCCTTGAATTTTCCAGGCGGTTGACAAAGAAAATCGTCAGCAATACAAGGGCAATAACAATAAAATAAATATAAATAACTGTACCGTGCTGGCCAAGCTCAATGCCAAAGGAACCAGGGGCAGGAATATTGGATATTCCCCTGGGGCCATTGGAAAAATCATTCCAGTTTTCAAGGATAATCCGGATGATTTCACCAAACCCAAGGGTAACAATGGCCAGATAATCTCCCCTGAGCCGCAGTACTGGATATCCCAGAAGCGTACCAAACATAAAACCAAGAAGAGCGGAAATGGGAAGAGCCAGCCAGAAACCGACTCCAAAATGCATGTTTAAGAGAGCATAGGCATAGGCACCAACAGCGTAAAAGGCCACATAGCCAAGGTCAAGAAGCCCTGCAAGTCCCACAACAATGTTTAAGCCCAGGCCCAGCATTACATAGACCAGGGCGGATATCATGATACTGGTATGGTACATGGGAAAAACAAAGGGATAGAGGGCAAAGAAAATGGTAATAGCGATCAGAAATGGAAACCTGAACCGGTCATTTTGAAGGAGCCTGTGAACAGCAGGAATATCATCCGAGGTTTCTGATTTCTTTTTTTCTTCTTTGACGCGTAAAAAATAATTCCATATCAGGGAGGCGAAAAAAGTAACAACACCCACCCAGAAAAAATAGCTCCACCTGAAAATAACTATGTTTTTAATGGTATTTACTTTGATGACCATTATTGGAAAGGTCAACACCATAAACCATAGCGCAACGATAAATGCCTGCTTGATCTCTTGTTTTGTAACCATAATTTTCTTTTTTAAATAATGGGGTTAAACTTTTTGGGCTTCGTGTTTGCCAAGTATGCCTGAAGGTCTGAAAATCAGAATAATAACCAATATACTGAAGGCAAATACATCTTCATACTCGCTCCAGAAATATCCGGTGAAAAAACTTTCTGAAATACCCAGTACAAGGCTGCCAAGGACAGCACCGGGAATAGAACCAATACCACCCAAAACTGCTGCTATAAATGCTTTTAAGCCGGCAAGGAAGCCGATAAAAAAGTTTATCTGTCCAACATGGCAGGCAATTAAAACTCCGCCAATGGCAGCAGTGGCCGACCCCACAATAAAAGTGGTTGAAATTACCTGGTTAACATTGATTCCCAAAAGGGCCGCCATGACTTTGTCCTGGGCAGTGGCCCGCATGGCCTTGCCTATTTTGGTGAATTTGATGAGCATTCCCAGCAGGATCATTACAATCACAGTGGTAACTATTATTGTCAATTCAACTGAGGTTATGATATGTGCATAGGGTTCCCAGAATGCAAAATCTGGAATCAGGCTTTCAAAGGGGAGGAATTCAGGTGTCTGGGCCAGCATTACATAGTTTTGCAGGAACAGACTCATACCAATGGCTGAAATCAGGGCAGAAAGTCTGGGAGCATTTCTTAAGGGTTTATAGGCTATTTTCTCAACGGTAAATCCATAGGCACAGGAATAGACTACTGCAAAGACAATGGCCAGGATGAAAATTACACCGGCATGCCATCCCCAGAGCCCCAATACGCTGGCAATAATCAATGCGGTAATGGCTCCAATCATATAAATTTCACCATGGGCAAAATTGATCAGCTGGATAATCCCGTATACCATGGTATACCCAAGGGCTATCAGGGCATAGATACTTCCCCTTGTCAGACCTCCCAGGACCAGTTCTAAAAAGTAGACAGGGTCTGCAATTACTTCCCTGATACCAAAGAATCCCAAAACCCCGGCGACTGCCACACCTAGTGTAATATTAATCCAACGCATGTTAATTAATTACAACTCCTAAACTTTGTTAAATTAAAGTAAAATTTTTATAGACAAAAACAGGAGTCATAATTCCCCTTGGAATTACGCTCCTGTTCTGTTTGAAATTCAGCTATTAATTAACCTGCTTGTATTTACCATCTATAACCTTGTACACAGAGAATCCAGCACCAACAACGTCACCGTTTTTATCAAAGCCGATGGGTCCCAGGGGAGAATCAACTTTAATTTCAAACATGGCTGCCCGCATCTTATCATATTCAATGGATCCGGCTTTCTCAGCAGCATCGGCAAGTGCCTGAACACAGGCATATCCATTGTAAAAGAATGTTCCTGGATCTTCCCCGTATTTTTTCTGATGTTTGGCTGCAAGTTTTTGGTACAAGGGGTTGGAGGATGTATCATTGGGGCCGGTTGCATAAACGCCTTCAGCGTATTTGCCGGCAAGTGTGGTAAAGTTGTCACCGATTATACCGTCACCGCCGAAGAAAGTGGTTTTAACCCGTTTCTTTTTCAGCATTCCAACAATTTTGGAGGCATCTGAATGATATCCACCCCACATGGTGACTTCTGCTTTGGATCTTTTGATTTTCTGTACAATGGCTGTATAGTCAACTGCACCAGTGGTAACACCTTCAAACAGAACAATTTCAACTCCGCCCAGTTTTTCAAATCTTGACCTTGCAAGTTCCATCTGTCCTTTTCCATAATCTCCTTTGTCATGGATCAGGGCAACGGTTTTTGCTTTGAGTTCATTCTTGACAAAATTGGTCATAAGGGTTGCCTGGGCACCGTCATAGGCGATTGTTCTGAAAAAGTTGGGATGTTCTCCCTTAAGGGTCAGATCGTCATTGGTAGAGGCCGGGGAGATAATTAAAATGCCTGCATCTTTATAAATTTTGTTTGCAGCAATGGTTGCGCCGGAGCACACATGGCCGACCATCATCTGGGCACCGTCTGATACAAGTTTGGTTGCCATGTTAACTGCGACTTCAGGTTTACAAACATCATCACCCACTAAAAGTTCAATTTGTTTGCCCAGCATACCGCCCTTGGCATTGATGTCATCAATGGCCATTTCAACACCCCTTACAGCAGAAATACCATAAGGTGCCAGGTCGCCGGAGATAACTCCGCCGGACCCGATTTTGATTGTATCACCGGCAAAACCTGGTGCAGTAATACCAATCAGGAATAATAATGCAATTGATAAAGTTTTGAAAATAGATTTCATGTTTTACTCCCCTTTATTAAAATTAAATTTTAGTAAAAAAATAACTACAATTAATATTTTAAGTTTTGCAAATATAAAAAAGAAAAATGGTTATAGTCAAGTAAAAAGTATTTTAATCTCGCAGTTTTTCAAAATGGCAGGTGAAATGGCGCAGAAATTGGGTCTGGTATGTAATTTTGTATCCAGGGATCTTGTCTTTATAGCTCATGGTTTTTTTATCCATGGCTGGAAGGATTTGGTGACTATCATGCATAGCGGTTCTGATCAAGGAAAAATATTGAGTATCTTTTCCAAACATAGTATGGGATTTAAAACATAAATACAAATTCTAATAAAATTAAGGATGAAATTTTTGGATACAGATAAAAAAATAGCAGTCATAAGAAAAAAAATGGCAGAAAGGAATATAGCAGCAATTGTGTTTCCCAGCAATGATCCCCACCAGAGTGAATATGTGGCAGCCCATTGGCAGACAAGGCAATGGCTGACTGGTTTTACCGGGTCTGCGGGTACAGCCGTGGTTACAAAAAATAATGCTGTCCTGTGGACTGATTCCCGCTATTGGATCCAGGCCAGGGCCCAGATAGAGGGGTCTATCTTTGAGTTGTTCAAGCAGGGTGAGAATAATGTCCCGAATTTTGATAAATGGTTGTGGGAAAATTTTGAAAAAGGGGATGTCATTGCCATGGACGGTAATGTTGTTTCTGCTGGCGATATAAAAAGATACAAGACCCTGTTCAAGGAAAAAGAGATCAAGCTGGACACGGGTACTGATTTGATTCCAGAGCTGATTTCACAATTATGGACGGACCGGCCTCCCATGCCGGCTTCCCGAGCCTGGATTCTGGAAGACACCTATGCGGGAAGAACCAGGATTGAAAAGCTGGGACAGATCCGGGAGGCCATGGGAAAAAAAGGAGCAGATACCCACCTTATTACTACTTTGGACGATATTGCCTGGACCTTTAATCTAAGGGGGGATGATGTTCACACCAACCCGGTGAATATTGCCTTTGCCCTTATAAAAAAGGACAGGGCCATTCTTTTTATCAACCCGGATAAGGTTGACAGGGATCTTGCAGTAAAATTGCAAAAGGACGGCATTGACCTTTTGCCCTATGACATGGTTATAGAAACTTTAGCCGGTCTTGGGAACCAGGCCGGCATAATGATGGACCCGGACACTGTCAGTTATAACCTTTATAAAGCCGTGGGAAATAAAACCAGGATCATTGAAAAAATAAATCCATCCACAAAACTCAAGGCAGTGAAAAATGAAATTGAGATCGGACATATACGCAACACAGCCGTAAAAGACGGAATTGCCATGGTTAATTTTCTTTTCTGGCTTGAGAATACAGATACCCGGGTTTCAGAAGTCAGTGCTGCCAAAAAATTATATGAACTCCGCAAAGAGCAAAAGGATTTTATTAGCATCAGCTTTGATCCCATAATGGCCTTTTTGGAACACTCTGCCATGTGCCATTATGGAGCCACTTCACAAACCGATAGGGTTTTACAAAAAACAGGTATGTTTCTATCGGATTCAGGAGGCAATTATCTTACAGGTACCACAGATATCACCCGGACAATAAATCTTGGTACACCCACAAAACAGGAAATCATGGACTATACCCTGGTACTCAAGGGGCATATTGCCGTGGCCACTGCATTGTTTCCCAAGGGCACCAAAGGATTTCAGATTGATACCCTGGCCCGTCAGTTCCTTTGGAAAGAGGGGATGAATTTTGGCCATGGCACCGGTCATGGTGTGGGTTTCTTTCTCTGTGTCCATGAAGGGCCTGCCAGGATCAGTCCCCATCCAGTGGATGTGGAATTGAAAAAAGGAATGCTTTTAACCAATGAACCCGGGCTTTACAGGGAAAACAGCTATGGTATCCGCCTTGAAAGCATGATCCTGGTGGATGAGGCCCATGAAACTGAATTTGGCCTTTTCATGAAATTTGAGAACATGACCCTGTGCCATTTTGAAAAGTCTTTGATGGACAAGGATCTGCTTACAAGCCAGGAAATTGACTGGGTAAACTCTTACCACCAAGGGGTATATGAAAAATTGAGTCCCAAACTGGAACCAGATGTAAGAAAATGGCTTAAAACAAAGACAGACCTGCTATAAATTTGCTTTGTTGTGCCTGCCAGGCATGGAGATTATTGGTTTTGTACAAGAAAACCCTGTTTTTTGAGCATGGCCAGCAGGCCGTTTTCTCCTGCAATATGGGCCGCACCTACAAGAATAAATTCAACTTCAGGTGTGGCAGCCATGGCTTTTATCCTGGGCAGCCAAACAAGATTACGCCCCAGAATAATGGTCTGGTAAAGGTCTGGGAAATCTTTTTTCAAAGGAGCAAGGACTGCCTTGTCAAAGGTAGGGTTGTCTCCTTTTTTCCAGGAAGTTTTCATGACTGAAATAAGGTTGGGCAGATTTTCCAAATCCTTGAGAATATAGGCAATTATTTTATCTTCATTGCCTTTTCCCAGGTTTTCAACAAAAGAAACCTGTTCTTCAATGCTTTCAAGATACAGCATCTTTTTATTGTCTTTAATAGCCTTGTCAGAATAGAATTCATCT
>JAOZST010000182.1:0-7801 GCA_029939535.1 Desulfobacteraceae bacterium
AGCCCAGGACCAGTACGCAAAGGATATAGATCTTTTAAAAAGCCGGATAAATGGGATTGAAGGAACCAACAAAAATTTTATCATCAAAAAAAGAGCCCTCAGAGAATTTGCATCCAGAACAGAATCTCTTCCCAGGGTCACAATCCAGGGAAAAATCACCCAGGATAGTGTTATTCAGGGGCCAAATGAATCAATTACCATAAGAGAAGACCTGTCCAGGTGCCAGATCCTGGAGGCTACCAAACAGGAAGACGGGCTTACCTTCTACGAGATGACAGTCTCAGACCTGTAAACCAGGCCCTGAAAGTTATCTGGAAAGTGAATTATAAAGCCCCAGATAATAATTTCCCTCTTGTTTTTTTCCCCTTTTCAAACATCCATTTCCATAAATAAAACATTTTTCTTTTAAAACCTTTGAGGCAGCTTTTTCCTGGTCCAGGGAAAGGGTTTTGCCCTGGATCAAATTGATGATGGATGCAATCCTGTATTTGTCCTGGGAATGAAATGCAGACAATTGGTCTTTGTGTCCGCCGGACTTAATGGTGCCGGGGATATCAATTAAAAAAACAGGGTGTTCAGCACCTATGCGAAGCCAGAGATCATAATCCTCACAAACAGGAAACTCTTCATTAAAATACCCTTTCAAGTCAAAGAGTTTTTTTCGCATCATCACGGCAGAAGGGCTGACCAGACAGAGGTCAAGTGAGGCTTTAAAAATCATACCTGAAGGTTTTTTATGTTTTTTTCTGGGGTTCACCCGTCTACCGTTTCTAATCCAGATCTCCTCTGTCTGGCAGATCAGGGCATGGGGATTCTTTTCAAAAAAATCAACCTGGTATGAGATTTTGTTCTTTTCCCAGGCATCATCAGAGTCCAGAAGGGCTATGAATTCACCCTTACTATTTTTTATCCCCTTGTTTCGTGCTCCACTCACCCCTTTATTGGGCTGGGTCAACACTTGGATTTTATCTCTGTATTCTTCCAGCAATTCCTTTGTATTATCCGTGGACCCATCATCAATCACGATGATCTCAATGGGTTTATAATCCTGGGCCAGAACAGAATCAACTGCATTCTTCAAAGTCCATGCCCGGTTAAATGTGGGGATAATTACACTGACCAGATTTTTTACTGGGTTTTCTACTGGTTTTTCTTCCATATTTTGTTCCATATTTTTCATGGAGCAAACTATACCATGCCCCCTTTATCTGGTAAATCCCCAGTTAAAGTATAGACCACAATAAACCAGGAGTTGTTTAAAGAGTTTTTCGACAATTATATCCATATCTGAACAATACCTAAACCACACCTGAACAATAAAAATAAAAATTAATCGTGGTTCCTGGATGGTGCCTGATCCCATAAGTTATTTTTTTTCCTTGCTTTTTTGCATGGAATAAAAAATAATAACTCCATTCATTTTTAATGTTGGTAATTCTTGACATGGAGATTTAAATCACATAATGAAGGGCCTTAATTTTGAATAGATTTATCTATTAAGAGGATATTATGGTAAAAGGCAAAACTATCAAACATTCAATTGACAAAGAATGGTGTAAAGGGTGCGGTATCTGCGTTCATTTCTGTCCCAAACAAGTACTTGAACTTGACAGACAGGGGAAAGTGGAAGCTGTAAGACCGGAAGACTGCATAGCATGCATGCTGTGCGAACTCCGATGCCCTGATTTAGCAATACAAATCATAAAAGAGCAGGAAGGGGAAAATGACTAACAACGATAATATCAGGTTTATTCAGGGGAATGAAGCCTGTGTTGAGGGTGCGCTCTATGCTGGAATTAATTTTTTTGCAGGTTACCCCATCACCCCGTCCACTGAAATTGCTGAACACCTTTCAGCAAGGCTTCCTGAAAGAGGTGGAAAATTCATCCAGATGGAAGACGAAATTGCATCCATGGGCGCCATCATAGGAGCCTCCCTTACCGGGAATAAGGTCATGACAGCCACTTCAGGCCCGGGATTTTCTCTAAAGCAGGAAGCCCTGGGCTATGCCTGCATGGCGGAAATCCCCTGTGTCATTGCCAATGTCCAGAGGGGGGGGCCGTCCACGGGCAATCCCACCCATGTAAGCCAGGGAGATATAAACCAGGCAAGATGGGGAACCCACGGAGACCATTCCATCATTGCATTAACAGCATCCAATCACCAGGATGTGTTTAAAGTCACGGTGGAAGCCTTTAACCTGGCTGAAACCTATCGGACCCCGGTCATCATCCTTCTGGATGAAATCATCGGACACATGCGTGAAAAAATTGTCATTCCTGAACCTGGAGAACTTCCAGTGGTAGACCGGCTTAGAACATCCGTGCGCAAAGGTGTGGATTACCATCCTTACCTGCCCAGGGAGGACGGCAGACTGCCCATGTCTGATTTTGGTGCAGAGCACCGGTATAATGTTACAGGACTTTTCCATGACATGTGGGGATTTCCCAACAACGATCCCAGTGTTGTCAGCGGACTTTTGCACCATCTGGTGGACAAAATAGAAAACAATGTAAACAATATTGCCATGTACAAGGAGTATTGGATGGATGATGCTGAATATATCCTTATTTCCTATGGCTCTTCTGCACGGTCTGCCATCCACATTGCCAAAAACAGACGGGCAAGGGGAGTGAAAATAGGGGTATTGGAACTCCAGACCCTGTGGCCCTTTCCCACGGACATTGTCAAGGAAAAATGCGCCAATGCCAAGGCCGTACTCGTGGTTGAAATGAATATGGGCCAGGTGGTCACCCAGGTAAAAAATGCAGTGGATAATCCCAATAATGTATTTCTGGCAAACCGCATTGACGGCCAATTGATATCGCCCTTTGATATCAAGACAGTCCTGAGAATGATTCAGGGCAAGGGGGTGTAAAATGAATACAAAACCATTTGACTTTAAAGATTATGTAAGAGCGAGATTTTTCCCCCATATCTGGTGTCCGGGCTGTGGCCACGGAATTGTTCTGGGCTCTCTTCTACGGGCAATCCACGAACTGGGACTGGATAAAAACGAAATTGTCATGACATCGGGCATTGGCTGTTCCTCCAGGATATCCGGGTATGTTGATTTTCATTCCCTTCATACCATCCATGGCAGAGCACTCTCCTTTGCCACCGGTGTCAAGCTTTCCAAACCCAGCGTCAAGGCCATTGTGCCCATGGGGGACGGAGATGCACTGGCAATTGGCGGCAATCATTTTATCCATGCTGCCAGGCGGAACATTGATATCACTGCCATTGTCATGAACAACAGGATATACGGCATGACCGGAGGCCAGTTTTCCCCTTTGTCAGGACTGGATAAAAAAGCAACCACAGCACCCTATTCCACAATTGACAATGATTTTGATGTTGTTGAACTGGCAAAAAGTGCCGGGGCCACCTTTGTAGCAAGGTCCACGGTATTCCATGCCACTGAGGCTAAAAATTTCCTTAAAAAAGCCATCATGCACAAGGGATTTTCCGTTGTTGAAATTCTCACCCAGTGCCCCACCTATTATGGCAGGAAAAACAGGGAGGGGGATGCAGTTCAAATGATGGAAGGGTATAAAAACAATACCGTTAAAATCGGGTCCAAAAAACTGGAAGCAAATCCCAACCTCATCCAGCGGGGTATCTTTGTTGAGGACACGGACAAGCCGGAATATTGTGAGGCCTATGACAAAATCATTGAAACTGCAATGAAAGGAAACGCATAATGGAACGTTCAAGACTTGTTTTTTCAGGTTCCGGGGGCCAGGGAGTTATTACTGCGGCCATTATCCTTGCCAAGGCTGCGGCTATCTTTGAAGGAAAAAATGCTGTCCAGTCCCAGAGCTACGGGGCAGCAGCAAGGGGTGGGGCAACCAGAAGTGATATACTTATCTCAGAGGAAGATATCAATTTTCCCAAGGTAATCCAACCCAATATTCTGGTGAGCCTGACCCAGGAAAGTTACACTAAATTCACCCCGATTCTGAGGCCTGGTGGTCTTTTGCTTTTGGATGCCAAATATGTGACCATTGCCAAAAAGGTGGATGCCAAACATGTTTCTTTACCCATGTATGAGACTGTTATGGAAAAAATCGGGAAACCCATTGTATTTAACATCTGCATGCTGGGAGCATTGATCGGTCTTTCCAGTCTTGTGAAACCAGAGTCCATTCTCAAGGTTCTGGAAACCACTATTCCCAAAGATTTTATGGATATGAACAAAAAAGCCCTGGATCTTGGAATAAAAATGGGTGAATCACAGCTATAGAAATACAGCCAAACCATTAATCCTGTCATTTAAACGCCTGGTTCAGTTTTCTGAACCAGGCGTTTGTTATCTATCCTGTTTTTTCGGGTCGGGTTTGTTTGATTTGTTTTATTTTTCTGGGTCTGGTCTGGTTGATCCAGTTGTAGGAAACAATTCCTCCATATTCAACCCTTTAATTTTTTTCAGACAATCATCAAGGGCTTCCTTTTCAGAGCTTCCAGCTCCCTGATGTGCTGGTTTAGCAACTATATTCACAAGATTGGGAACAGCGATATAATTTCCAGCCAGATTTCCCTGGATTTTTTGATGAATATCAATATAAATCATCCGGCCATTTCTTATGAGATTATACCGAACAATCCTTGTTAAAATATCATTTACATGAAGTTCCATGACCTATCTCCTTTTTTGAGTGTACAACTGTCATACTTCTTCCTTGTTTTCAATATTTTTTATTGATTTTTTAATTGAACCTTTTTTTTAATTGAACCTTTTTTTCTTCTTGACTTTGTTCTGATATCTGATATATCACACATCAGATATCTGGAACCACCGAAATGTCTCCCACACAAGGACTGCAGGGAATAAATCCAGCAGCCAAATGGGAAAAACAATTAATAATAAAGGGGATAATAAAATGAAAATGACCACAGAAGAAGCCTTTGTAAAAGTTTTGCAGATGCATGGGATTGAACATGCCTTTGGTATTATTGGATCAGCAATGATGCCTATCTCTGACCTGTTTCCCAAAGCAGGAATATCTTTCTGGGATTGCGGTCATGAATGCAACGCCGGTATGATGGCAGACGGTTTCACCCGGGCCTCGGGCAAAATGTCCATGATGGTAGCCCAGAACGGCCCTGGCATCACCAACTTTGTGACCCCTGTAAAAACAGCCTATTGGAACCACACTCCCCTTCTGCTGGTAACACCCCAGGCAGCGAACAAAACCATTGGCCAGGGCGGGTTCCAGGAAGTTGAACAGATGGCCGTGTTCAAGGACATGGTTGCCTACCAGGAAGAGGTCAGGGATGCATCCCGCATGGCCGAGGTCCTAAACCGGGTAATCATGCAGGCCAAACGCGCTTCTGCCCCTGCCCAGATCAATGTCCCCCGGGACTTCTGGACCCAGGTAATAGACATTGATTTGCCAGCTATTGTTGATTTTGAACTTCCATCTGGTGGTGAAGAAGCAATTGCCAGGGCTGCAGAACTTTTATCCAATGCTAAGTTCCCTGTGATTCTCAACGGCGGGGGTGTTGTAATTGGTGGGGCAATCAAGGATTCAATGGCTCTGGCCGAGAGATTAGACGCACCGGTTTGCTGTGGATACCAGCACAATGATGCCTTCCCTGGAAGCCACCCGCTCTACGCAGGGACCTTGGGGTATAATGGTTCAAAAGCCGGCATGGAGCTGATTGCCAAGGCGGATGTTGTACTGGCTTTGGGTACCCGTTTGAATCCATTTTCTACCCTGCCTGGTTACGGCATTGACTATTGGCCCAAGGATGCTGCCATCATCCAGGTTGACATCAACTCCAACCGCATAGGCCTCACCAAAAACGTCACAGTGGGTATTGTTGGTGATGCTAAAAAAGTTTCCAATAGTATTCTTGCTAATTTGTCTGCTACTGCCGGGGATGTTGACCGTGAAGACCGCAAGGCAACCATTGAAAAAATCAATTCAGACTGGGCCAGAGAACTGGCCGGCATGGATCACGAACAAGATGATCCTGGAACAACATGGAACCAGCGTGCCCGTGAAGCTGATCCGAATAAAATCACCTCCCGAATGGCATGGCGTGCCATTTGCAAAGCATTGCCTGAAGATGCAATCATATCTGCTGATATAGGGAACTCCTGTGCTCTGGGTGCTGCCTATCCAACCTTTGAAGAGGGCCGTAAATACCTGGCTCCTGGTATGTTCGGACCTTGTGGATACGGCTTCCCTGCCATCTGCGGTGCAAAAATAGCCCAGCCTGATGTTCCTGTAGTTGGCTTTGCCGGTGACGGTGCCTTTGGTATTTCCATGAATGAAATGACTGCCTGCGGTCGTGAGGAATGGCCTGCCATTACCATGATCATCTTTCGCAACTATCATTGGGGTGCTGAAAAACGCAACTCCACCCTCTGGTATGCCGACAACTTCGTGGGAACCGAGCTGAACAGAGATGTTTCCTATGCTGGTGTGGCAAAAGCCTGTGGTGTTGAAGGTGTCCAGGCAACATCCATGGAGGATCTGACTGAAAAACTTGCTACAGCCGTACAACTCCAAATGGAAGAGGGAAAGACCACGTTCATAGAGGTTATGACCAATATGGAACTGGGAGAGCCCTTCCGTAGAGATGCCATGACAACACCTGTGGCGGTTGCAGGAATCGACAAGGCGGATATGCGTCCCCAGAAATGATGTATAAGGAGATTCCAAATGAAAAATAAGAGTAGTTGGCTTGACTATGATGTCGAGGAAATGGTGGCAGGTGACAAAGAAGCCCTGTGGCATCACCTGAAACCCCATAAATGTTTTGAGACCCAGGAGCAGATGATCATTGTAGAGGGTAAAGGACTTGTGGTCAAAGATATCCGGGGTCGTGAATTCCTGGATGCCACCTCGGGTGGTGTCTGGAGCGTCATTGTAGGTTATGGCAGAGATTCCATCGCAGATGCAGTCTGTGAACAAATGAAAAAAATGCCGTATTTCGCAGGGGCGTTTGGCAATATTCCTTCCATTAAATTTGCCAGAAAACTCCTGGAAAAATTGCCCAACCACGACAAAGTCTATTTTTCCAATTCAGGCTCGGAAGCCAATGAAAAAGCATTTAAAATTGTCCGCCAGGCATCCCATATTGATCCTGCAAGAAAGGGCAAATACAAGATCATGTACAGGGACCGGGACTATCATGGAACTACCATCGGCGCCATGAGCGCCACTGGCCAGATCCAGAGAAAACAGGATTTTGGTCCCTTTCTTGACGGATTTGTAGAATTCCCCCATTGTGCCTGCTACCGCTGCCCCTTTGATAAAACCTATGGAAGCTGCAACATTGAGTGTGCCAGAAAAGTGGAGGATGTCATTCTCAAAGAAGGAGCTGACACAATTGGCGGCTTGATTGTAGAGCCCATCACCGCCGGCGGCGGAATCCTGAAGCCTGTCAAAGAATACTATCCCATTCTCCAGGAAATCTGTAGAAAATATGATATCTGGATGATAATGGATGAAGTGGTCTGCGGATTCGGCAGAACCGGAAAGTTCTGGGGTCATGAGCACTATGATGTGGATCCTGAAATCATCACAATGGCCAAAGGCCTTGCAAGTTCCTATGAAGCACTTTCCGCCACTGTGGTAAAACAGAAAATCTTTGATACTTTCTTGAATGACCCATCAAATCCTGATACAAGATTAAATTACTTCAGGGATATTTCCACCTATGGGGGGTGTACATCTTCCCTGACCGCTGCCCTGGAAAGCACCCGGATCATTGAAGATGAAAACCTGCTGGAAAACAGTGTAAAAGTGGGTGCCTATCTTCTTGAGAAACTGGAAGCCCTGAAAAA
>JAOZST010000183.1:0-7686 GCA_029939535.1 Desulfobacteraceae bacterium
TTAATAATCATGTGGAATGCCTTTAATGTGCAGACTGAGATGCTCCATATCATCCATCTCTTCAATCCATCCTAAATTGGCATCAGGTTTATCATCAAGGTCTTTTATATAGGGTTTGATATCAAGGACAGGTGTTCCGTCAAACACATCCAGCCCTGAAGTATAAACCCTGTTTCCAATTACGTCTTTAATAAGTACAATACTTACTCCAATGGGGTTGGGCCGAACTGGAGATCTGCTGGAAAAAACACCTACTTTTTTCCCATCAGCCCAGGGGGGAGATATCATCATTTTAAGTTCCCTATTTATCTGATGGGCATAAAAAATAACATAAATATATGTAAATTTATCCAGGTCATTCAAGCCATCAATATATTCGGGGTTAATGTCCATATAAAATTCTTCCTGGTCAGTGTCCACGGGTTGATATGGGGCATTTTCCTGATATGGAGTTTTTATTACCCCGATCTTCTCCAGTGTAAATTTTGAATTTTCCTGCATATTTATCCTTCCTCCCTGGAATCTGTCACTTTAATACTTACTTTACTGTTCAATATAAAAAAATATAAGGGATGGCAACATCATTTTTAAACAACCAAAAAATATAATATTATAAGAATTTCTAATAGCCTTTTATAGTTTGAGGGGCTGTAAAACTTCTTTTACTTGAAACCATATCTGTGATAATTTTAACAAAGATTAAATATTCCCATTCAAACATAAGGTGATTTCCATGAAAAAAATTCGAGTAACTGCAACAGATAAACCCGTTGATTCCTTTGAAACAGACCTTTTGGTCTTTCTGGCAGCAGAGGTAAAGGACAAGATGCCCCAATGCGATAAGGCTGTCATGGCCCAGGTGAAAAAGTCCTATGACCTGGGAGATTTCAAAGGGAAAAAAGGAGAAAAGCTTTTTTATTACCCACAAGCTCCCGGAAAAAATAAAAAACCAGGGGCCAGGCGGATTCTGGTTCTAGGTATTGGTAAAACAGATCCCAAAAAGGATGTAACCGAGACCTGGGATATTCTTCGGGAAGCCGGGGGCCACATGGCCCAGACCTGCGAAAAAACCCGGGCCAGGGAGATGATCTTCTGCCAGCCTGATTTTTTAATTCCTGATCCGGAACAAGTTGCGGAAACCATCCTGGAAGGTTTATTGCTGGGGGATTATAGGTTTGCAAAATATAAACAGATCAGCAAAAAAAAGACTGATTACCCTGGGCTCACAGCTATTAAATTTGTCTGTTCCGGTGGTATCAGGGCTGTGCGCAGGGGAATAAAAAAAGGAAAAATTGCTGCACAGGCCGCATGTGCTGCAAGGGATATGGCCCATGAACCCGGCAATGGCTGGACCTCGGCTGATTTTGCAGGATTTGCAAAAAACCTGGCCAATACCCATGGCCTCAATTACCGCTGTATTGAAAAAAAAGAGATGGAAAGGCTGGGCATGGGTGGAATACTGGCCGTAAACCAGGGTTCTGCCATTCCCCCCAGAATGGTGATTCTTGAGTATCAGCCTGAAAAAAAATCCCAGACCCTCCTTCTGGTGGGAAAAGGAGTTACATTTGATTCCGGCGGTATCAGCCTGAAGCCGGCTGCCGGCATGGAAGAGATGAAATATGATATGTGCGGAGGGGCAGCCGTCCTTGCAGCCATGCAGGCCGTGGGAGAGGAAAAACCTGACCTGGGGGTGGTGGCCATAATACCGGCCACAGACAATATGTCTGGCAGCGGTGCTGTCCGGCCCGGAGACATCATCCACCACTTTAACGGTGTAACTTCCGAAATCGTGAACACCGATGCCGAGGGCAGGATGATCCTGGCCGATGCCCTGGCCTATGGAATTAAAATTTATAACCCAGACTGTGTGGTGGATGTAGCCACCCTGACCGGGGCTGTTATCATTGGCCTGGGTCATCATTTTACCGGGTTGATCTCTAACAATGACACTCTTGCACAGCGTTTGGAAACCGCTGGCAAACAGGCTGGCGAGCCTTTGTGGAGGCTGCCCCTGAACAAGAATTACAAAGAACAGATTGAATCCAAGGTAGCTGATATTAAAAATGTCGGGGGAAAGGGCGGGGGCACAATTACAGCAGCAGCCTATTTGTCTAATTTTGTGGGGAAAACTCCCTGGGCCCATATGGATATTGCCGGTACAGCCTGGGATTTTACCAAAAAGACCTATATCCCCAAAGGTCCTTCAGGCATAGGAGTAAGAACTTTTCTGGCCTTGATTAGAAATTGGGAAAAAGGAAAGTTAAATTAGTGCGCTATCGCGCGGCATTTAGCCATTAGCTGTTAGCTAACGGCCAAATGCAAATTCCTATACTATTAAAATAGGGAAATTTCCCAATGATGATCCAGGAATTTGAAAATATTGTGGACAGCATCTCCAGCGTGGTACTGGGAAAGAAACCCCAGATCCGGCTGGCCCTGGCCTGTTTTTTTGCCCGGGGCCATTTGCTGATTGAAGACTTTCCCGGTATTGGAAAAACCACTCTGGCCAAGGTCCTGGCCAAATGCATGGGCCTGGGGTTCCAGCGCATGCAGTTTACTTCCGACCTTTTGCCCGGGGATATCCTGGGCATGTCAGTCTTTGATCAGAACAGCAGTACCTTCAGCTTTCATCCAGGACCTATTTTCACCCAGGTATTTTTAGCAGATGAAATCAACAGAGCCACACCCAAAAGCCAGAGTGCGCTGCTGGAGGCCATGGAAGAGGAGCAGGTCACCATTGAAGGGGAAACCCGCTCCCTGGGACACCCTTTTTTTGTCATTGCCACCCAGAACCCCCTGGAACAGGCCGGCACCTTTCCTTTGCCGGAATCACAAATGGACAGGTTTCTCATGCGCATTGAACTGGGCTATCCAGACCGGGAAGCAGAGAAAAAGATCCTCAAGGGAGAAGGGGCTGACCAGGCTCTATCCGGACTTTCCTGCTGCATGGGCAAGGATGAAGTAATCCGGATACAGGACCAGGTGAGCCAGGTTCATTGTTCCGATACCTTTTTATATTATCTCCAGGATATCCTTGAATTCACAAGAAAATTACCTGATTTCCAGATTGGACTTTCCCCCAGGGCAGGCCTTTCCCTGGCACGGGCAGCCAGGGCATGGGCGTTTCTCCATGGCAGGGACCACACTATTCCAGAAGATTTGCAGAAAATCCTTCCCTGGGTGGCAGGTCACAGGCTCAGATTTCGCCAGGATTTAACCGGGATTCCCAGGGGAAAATTAATGGAAATGTTCAACAGTGTAGGGGTCCCGGTTTAGCCAGGGTAGCGTTTTAAGGTGAATTCCCAGTTTAAGGATAAAAATCAGCCATGAAACTGAGCCGGAAACATTTTTCTATTTTCCCAACCCAGCATGGGTTTCTTTTCCTGGGCATCCTTGGTGCAATGATGGCAGGATCCATTAACTACAACAACAATGCCGGATTTATCCTTGTATTTCTTTTGGGAAACATGGCCGTTATCTCCATATTTCATTCCTTTAACAACCTTATGGGACTTGAGATAGAGCCCTTGTCAACCCTGCCGGTATTTGCCGGTCAGAACGCTGTTTTTCCTTTCCTGGTAAAGGCCGGAACAAATGGCTGCCGATCTGTTGGCTTTGACCTGTCCACCCATGGCCAGATCTTTTTTTCCATTGACAGGAAAAAAACCATTCAATTAGAGATACCAGCGTCCCGGAGGGGAGTGTTAGAACCCGCTTCTTTAACAATTTCCAGTGTATATCCCTTTGGTCTTTTCACCTTCCGTGCAAAAATCCCGGCACAGACAAGCTGTCTTGTATATCCAAAACCATTGCCAGGCCCCCTAAGAACATCAAAAAACGGACATTCCCCGGACGGAGAGATTGAAACATCATGCCAGGGCCCTGACGATTTCCAGGGATTAAAACAATACCAGCCCGGCAACAGCATAAAGCGTATTGCATGGAAAACCCTGTCCAGAGGCCGAGGTGTATTTATCAAGGATTTTACAGTCCAGGACAGCCTCTCTGTTATGCTGAATTTTGATGCACTGAAGGAAAGGGACATGGAGCTGAAGCTCTCAAGGCTCTGTCACATGATCCTGGAAGCAGACAGAAGACAAACAAAATACGGTCTGAGGCTTCCTCCGACTTTTCTTCAAAACCCTGGTGCAGGAGAGGCCCATAAGCATTTCTGCCTTAAGGCCCTGGCCCTTTTCAATCCCCGTTTTAATATCCATTTTAATCTCGGGGCAGGTCCCCAGTGAAAAACGAATCTGCCATTGTCCTTCCCATTATTTGCGCCCTTATGGTGGCTGTTGCCCCCCATACCCCGGGCCTGCCCCTGTGGATAAACATCTGGTGCTTATTAATGTGGGGATATATGCTGACGAGACTGAAAACCGGCTGGCCAGTCCCCAATGCCAAAATCAGGTATGCCCTGACCTTTGCCGGAATACTGGGGCTCATGCTCACCTATAATGTCCAACTGGGATCTGATGCCTTTGTGGGACTTCTGGCCCTTATGGCGGCCATAAAGCCCTTTGAAATGCCTTCCCACCGCCATAGGATGATCACCATTCTCTTGACCTATTTTATTATAATCACAAGCCTGTTCAGGGCAGAGTCCATGTTTATCGTGCTCTACATGTTTTTCTCTGTTTTTGTGACAACCCTAGCCCTTGTACGTATCAATGATCCCGGGGTCAGGTTCAGCAAAAGCCTGAACCTTGCCGCCGCAATCATGGCCCAGGCCATTCCCCTGATGGTGATGTTCTTTCTTCTCTTTCCCAGACTGCCGGGCAGTCTGGTTGGATTTAAAGACAAGACCAGGGGCATATCTGGTTTTTCAAACCGCCTTAACCCGGGAAGTGTTTCCAGTCTGGTCCAGGACCAGAGCCTGGCTTTCAGGGCTGAATTCAAAGATATCTTACCAGGGCCTGACCAGCTTTACTGGCGGGGAATCATTTTCCAGGAATTTGACGGCAAAAGCTGGATACCCAAAGAACTGGACAGACCTGGTATGTCTTTTCCTGATGTTCAGAGTGAAACCCAGGACTATGCCATCCTGCTGGAGCCCCATAACCGTTCATGGCTCATGGCCCTTGACCTGCCAGTCAAAGGACCTTCCTGGGCCAGGCTCACCCTGGATCATACCCTTAAATCCCAAAGGCCCGTAAACAAAAAAGTAAAATACAGGGTTACTTCCCTTATTCCAAACCTTTCCAAAAATCCTTATCCTGCACTGGCAGACGACAAAGAAGGTATACCATTTGCCGAATCAAAAGATAAAATAAATATACAAGACCTTAGAGTTTCAAAGAAAATGGCCAGGGCTATTATTTCAAAGTCAGATAATAAAAATCCAAAGTCCCGGTCCCTGGCATTTAAAATTGCCGGTAATGCCTCAACCCCAATGGAAAAAGCCCGTCTTTTGCTGGCCTATTTTACAAAAAACCAATTTGTTTATACTTTTAATCCACCCCTGGCCATGGGTCATCCCATTGACTACTTTCTTCTGGAATCAAAAAAAGGATATTGTGAACACTATGCCTCGGCTTTTGCATTCATGATGAATGTTCTGGGGGTGCCGGCCAGGGTTGTGGGCGGGTACCTTGGTGGGGAATTAAACCCCTATGGAAACTATTTGATCATTCGCCAGTCCTATGCCCATGCCTGGGCAGAGATCTTTGATCCAAAAAAGGGCTGGATTCGAATGGATCCCACGGCAGCAGTGGCACCGGAACGAATCCAGACAAACCCTGACGGCTCATCAGCCGTCCCACAGGCTTTCTCCGGAGCCATGGCTTTTTCCAGGAAATTAAAATTTGCCCTGGATGCGGTCAATCTGAGATGGGAGGCCTGGTTTACCGGGTATTCCTATTTTGAACAGCAGGCATGGATTCAGAAACTGGGTTTGGTGAAAGGAACTGGATTCAAAAGTGTTGCAGGCGTTCTGACAGTTATCATCCTCATCGGTCTGGTAATCTTTTCAGGCCTTGTTTTCTGGCTGTTTAGATCCAGAAGAACGAAACCTGACCCCATTCAAAACACCTATGAACTTTTCTGCGGCCGCCTTGACAGGCTGGGGCTGACCAAGATTCCCAGCCAGGGGCCGGTTGACTATGCCAAAATGTGCGCAGAAAAAGCACCCGGCCTGGCATTGGAAATTACTGCAATCACAGACCTCTATGTCCGGCTCAGGTTCCAGAAAGACTGTCCGAACAAAGTGTTTTCAGACTTTAAATCCCTTGTGATGGCCTTTAAACCAACCATGGCTGGACCTGCCCCTGGTATTGGGCCTGAAACAAAAAAAGCCAGATCATAATCACTGGACTATCAAATGAATAAACAGGATACCATAAAAAACAGGATTCGAAAAGTTACCCTGATCGGTCTTTTTGCCAATATTATCCTGTCTGTGATCAAATTTATCATTGGCACCCTGGGAAACAGCCAGGCAGTGGTAGCAGATGCTTTGCACAGTTTTTCAGACACCTCCTCGGACTTTGTTATCCTGTTCGGGGTAAAATACTGGACAGCACCACCAGATGAATCCCACCCCTTTGGTCACCAAAAGATAGAATCCTTTGTCACCATTATCATTGGGCTGATCCTCCTGGCAGTGGCATCAGGTATTGGGTACAATGCGATTTTATCCCTGATGAACAAATCCCAGGCAAGCCTGACCTGGATGGTCATTCTAGGCCCGGTCCTGTCATTTATTGTCAAGGAAATCATGTTCAGGATCACCTACAAAGTAGGGATTGAAACCAATGCATCCTCGGTAAAGGCCAATGCCTGGCACCATAGGACAGATGCCCTGTCTTCCATTCCAGTTCTTGTGGCTGTTGCTGCCTCTCTAATAAACCCGAAACTGGCCTTTCTGGATCAGGTGGGGGCCATCATCGTTTCTGTGTTCATCATCAAAGTCGGTCTGGATATCCTTTTCACAAGCATCAATGAACTTTTGGATATTGGTATGCCAAAGCAGGAACTTTTATCCATTGAAAAGGCTATCATATCCAATGCCAATGTCAGGGGGGTTCATAAAATTCGGACCCGGAAACTGGCTGGTTCTTTTTATATAGATCTGCACCTGGAAGTGGACGGCTCCCTGACGGTTGTTGCAGGCCATCGCATATCTGAAACCGTCAAGCAAACCCTCATTGAAAAAAACAGCCGGATCATTGATGTCATGGTGCATCTGGAGCCGGCCTCCCCAAAAAAAATAAGGGAATAAAAAAAACTATCCTGGTTGTAATTTGATTTTATATTGAATTTTTATGCTACATTGTGATACACAACCCCTTGAATATATGCAAATAAATAATTTACAGGAGTAAATAACATGAAAATAGTCTCCATTGCCATCAGCAAGAAAAAAGGCACCATTAAAAAATGTATTGACCAGGCTGAACTTATCAAAAACCACGGCATCAAAGAAGATGCCCATGCCGGCGACTGGCACAGGCAGATAAGCTTTCTTGCGGCTGAAAGCATTGAAAAAGCAGGAACCAGCGATTTTAAACTCAATTTTGGTGATTTTGCTGAAAATATTGCCACAACAGGCATTGACTGGAAGTCACAGAGAATAGGACAAAGGGTAAAACTCGGGACAGATACCCTGGTCGAAATCACCCAGATTGGGAAAGAATGCCATAAAAAATGTGCCATCTATTACCGCACAGGGGATTGCATTATGCCCAA
>JAOZST010000184.1:0-7674 GCA_029939535.1 Desulfobacteraceae bacterium
CATTCAATGCTGCCATCAATACAGCAATTTTCATATTCCTTCAGGCCCTGTTTGGCTAGGATTTTCAGAACAAAGCATCATACAGTCAGATGAATCACAAATCGATTGGCCTGGAGGATATCACCCTTGCTGAGGCTGTATTCAAGTTCTCTGGAAAAATAGGGGTTTTTCTCCTGATTATCTGCAAAAATAAGGGGCTTGGCCATGAAAGAGCTGACTCTGGGGGCGATGAGACCCATTGCTTTTTCAAAATCAAGGCCTGTAAACATTCCATTGTGCTTTTGAATGGCTTTTTGTATATGGGAAGAATTATGATTGGGAATACTGATGATGATTTGACCGCTTTTTTTAGTCATGGAAATCAAATCCAGTATTGCCAGATAGGGGTCAGTATACTGCAGGCTTTCAGAAGCCAGAATCAGGCTGAAACATCCATTTTTAAACCCCATATTATCCACGCTCATCAGGGAAAAATCACAGAACCGGCTTCCTCCGGTAAGTTTTTGATTCAGGTTTTCCCGGGCTTTTTTCACCATCTGCCGGGAAATATCCGTGGCAAAATATTGATATTTCTGGGGTTCTTCTCCCTTTGAAATCATTTTGCACAATAATTCACCGGTTCCGCATCCCGTATCCAGCAGCCTGTCGCTTTTTTGAATTATGGAAAAATCAATACAGGATAAAATCTCTTCATGGACCTGATTCATCAATTTATGATTGGAAAAATTCAAAGCTTTTACTGAATCCTCTGGATTCTCTTTCTGCTGGGTATCAAAACAATGGGCCCAGTATTTTATATTATTCATTCATCTCCCAGGGTTTCAAGTTGTCTGTATACAGGAAAAAAATCTGCATTATATTTTTCTCTGGTCAAGGTAAGAGTAATCTGCTCCAGCTGGGAATAGATTGAAGTGTTATGAATTTTTTTCCCAATAAAAAATTTTTGTCGAAGGTCTGAAAAAGAAGATTTAAATGTAAAAACACCCTTTCTTCCGCCCATGAGATCAAAGACCTGGAGTCCCTCTGCCTTTGCCCATTGAATGGCTGAATCCAGCAAAATATTATTGGGCTGAAATTTCCAGAAATCAATGTGGGTTGCCATTAAAAAATCATAGGCAATATCATCTTTATGGTAGATAATGGTGGCACCGCACAGGGTCTCTCCATGGAAAGCAAAGAAAAATTTAAAATGATCCGGAAGGGTTTCAACCATTCTATGGAAAAATTTATTTGAAAAAAAATAATGTCTGCTGTCTGCTTTTCTTTCCATTTCTGCCTGGTAGATTTTGGCAAATGAATCGACTCTGTCCGGGCTGATATTTTCAGACACCAAAATATTATTTTTTTTGGCTTTTCGAATGGCAGTGCGGCACCTGCCCCTGTATCCCTTCCAGATGGAGGGATAGTCATGGTCAAGGTTTACATGTACGGTTTCCCTGTTGAAACGGATATCATAATATTCATCAAAATAGAGATGATTTTCAATATTTGGATCAAACCGGACAAACTCTGCAATGATATTTTCCTCTTTGCAGTATCGGGAAAAAGCTCTTTCAAAATTAACAGCCAGGTTTTGTTCTGCCAAATTCCTCTTTGCCATATTTCCCTTATTTGAATCTTCCTTTGCCATGGATATGGATACCATGGGACCGCCATAATACCATGATCCAATGATATCATAATATTTATGAAACTCCCTGGGAACCATGGAAATATCCTGCAAAGATCTCTTAAAAAAAGGATAAAATATTTTGCCATTTTCCGACCAGAGCACAAAAATATTCAATTCAATATCCTCATACAGATACTCTGCCAGAATATCCAGGTATGGAGGAAAATTATAGATACATGCCCTGTCCATGCCATTGTAAAACTCTCTGGCCTGGTTCAGATTTTTGTTTTTCCCGGAAAAAATTTTATACTCATATGCCATTATAATATCCTGTCAGCAGGGAAATTTTCTTACTACATCAACGATTCTGTCCAGCTGATGTTTTGTCAGCCCGGCATGGTTGGGAAGTCCGATCACCTGGCCGGCTGCCTGCTCGACCACGGGCAGAAAAACCTTTGAATAATCCAGCCCGAGTTTTCTTAGAACCGGCTGACGGTAAAGGGGCTCCTGGTACCGGTGCCTGAAACCTATCCCATTGTCTGTCAGATATTCCTTTAGCTTTTGAATCTTTTTTCCATTGTCATCTTTTATCCAAATGGGACACCAGAAATAGGTGTGCTTCCGTTCAGGCAGACCCTCCTCTGATCTGGCTACAGGAATATTTAACCAGGGCAGGTCTTTAATACCCTGTAAAATATATTGGGAATTATGAATCCTTTTTTTATTCAGGTCATCCAGCTTGCCAAGCTGAACCAGTCCCATGGCAGCTTCCATTTCCGTCATCCGGTTATTGAACCCAAGCCTTATATGACCATCCCGACCCGACATGCCATGGTTTCGTATGACTTTGGCCTGGTGGGCTATTTCAGGATCATTGGTGGTAATCATCCCGCCTTCTCCCGTGGTCATATGCTTTGTGGCAAAAAATGAAAAAGCACCGGCTTTCCCAATGGACCCCACTTTTTTATTCTTGTACTCACTGCCGTGGGCCTGGGCGCAATCCTCTAAAACAAGAATATTTTTTTCCCCTGCAATGCTTGTTAATTGATTCATTTCAGCAGGGGCTCCAAAAAGATGAACCGGAATAACTGCCTTTGTTCTCGAGGATATTTTTTCTTCTACACTCTTCCAGGAAAGGCAGAGATCATCTGCATCAATATCGGCAAAAACCGGAATCGCCCCCAGATAAAGTACGGATGAAATGGTTGCAAAAAAAGTCAAAGGAGGCACAATGACTTCATCCCCCGGCCCCACTCCCATGGTTTCCAGGGAGATGTAAAGGGCTGAGGTGCCGTTGCTCACGGCAACCGCAAATTCTGTACCCACATACTCGGCAAAGGCTTTTTCAAAGGCTTCCACCTTTGACCCGGACACGTATTCTCCGGATAAAAGAACATCCCGGACCGCACTTGCCTCTTCTTCGCCCACAAAGGGCTGGGCAACCTTGATAAAATCATCTGTCATGGCAACTTACCTGTCTACACATACTTGAAATTATTATTTCTAAATTTCCATGAATCCCAGTCCATGTCCATGGATTCAAATTTATCCACCAGCTCATTTATTCCGTCTTCAACACTGTATTTTGCCTTCCAGCCGATTATATTTTTAAGCTTTTGACAATTAATTTTATAATCTCTTCTGTCCGAAGATTTTGAATCACTCATATGGATTTGGGCATGGGGAATCCGTTTTTGAACCGCTTCTGCGATTTCTTTTACTGTACAGTTATTGGATTCTTCCCCCAGATGAAAAATTTTGTTGTCCCGCATAAACCGAGGTGCTTCCAGAGTCTGTACCAAAGCCCTGGCAATATCCCGGACATGAATTAAAGAGCGGTATTGCAGACCATCTCCGAAAATATTCATTTTCCCATGTTTCCAGGCAGTATAGGCAAACAAATTGGTCACCAGATCCAGCCTTGGGCGGTGGGACCATCCAAATACCGTTGTCAGCCGTAAAATTGTCGGGTGAAAATGGGGCAGTTCCCTTCCCTTGTCCAGTATGATTTTCTCAGACCGAAGTTTTGCATGGGCATAGTCGGACAGGGGTGCCACCGGAGTATCTTCGGTTACTTCCCGGTACAATCCCTTTACATTTCCATAAACGGAACAGGAAGATGCATAGACAAAATCCCTGACAAGGTCAAGCTCTGGATCAGTGCAGCAGTTAATCAGAGTTCGTGTACTTTCCACATTTATGGAAAAATGAGCCTTGTGATTGCTCTGGCAGGCAAACTCTCCCACGATTCCGGCAAGGTGAATAATGCTGTCTATTCCCTCAAGCGCATAGATAATATCCCTTGAATTCCTGCAGTCCCCTTCAAAAAGTTCAATTTTCCCGTCAAAGGAATCAATGGACTCCCTGCCCCAGTTAAACAGATCAAACACCACTGGTTTATGTCCATTTTTCAAAAGCTCTTCCACCACCAGGGAACCAATATACCCTGCACCGCCAGTAACAAGTACCCGCATTGATCATATCTCCAAAATATAATTTTTCAAAATTTTATTGCAAAAACCATTGAATTGTTTTCTGAATGCCTGTTCTCAATTCAGTTTCAGGCCACCATTTCAGCATTTTTTCTGCCTTTGATGTGTCTGAAAAATTTCTTTGAACATCTCCTGTTCTTTTTTCAGAATATTGAACCTTGATATCAGAAATAGATTGTTCTTTTTTAAATTCATCCATAATGATATCAGCTACTTCTTTGACACTTGTTTCCCTGCTGCTGGCAATCTGAAAAATTTCACCACCTACCCCCGGAACAGAAGCAGCACTCCGTACCGCCTGGATCAAATCTCCAATATAGATAAAATCCCTTGTCTGGGAACCGTCACCATAAATCTCCAATGGATTATCTTCCATCAGGCATTTAATAAACTTTGCCACCACACTGTCTTTGTGCCCTGAAAACTCTCCATATACATTGCCAAATCTTAACGAAATGGTTTCAATGCCAAAGGACCTGAAAAATGCCGAGCAATAACCTTCCCCGGCCAGTTTGCTTGCCCCGTAGGGAGAAACAGGACGTGGAGGAATTGTCTCTATTATTGGGGGTTCACACTCACCTACCGGAGCCCCGCTGGAAGCAAAAACAAAACGTTTCACCTGGTTGAATCTTGCAGCTTCCAGGCAGTTTAAGGTGCCTATTACATTGGTCATACAATCATGTCTAGGATCTGCAACCGAAGGGGCCACCCCTGTATTTGCTGCAAGATGAACCATTACATCAATGCCTTTGGCCGACTTCACCATGAAATCAGGGTCCAGGATATCTCCCTGGATAAATTCAATATCCGTGGGTGAACAGACCCGGTATAGATCTTGTTTTGTTCCCACGGAAAGATTGTCAATAATTCTGATCCTCTGTCCTTTATCATCCAGAAGATTTTTCACAAGGTTTCTTCCGATAAATCCGCAACCGCCCGTAATCAACCAGGTCAATCCCATTTCACGCCCCTGAAAATCCGATTTTTTTCTATTTTGTCTTTATGCGTTACTACAAAATTCATCATTTCAATCAAGACCTCTTGGGTAAGAAAATTAGGTTCAAGCCCAAGATCAACCAGACCGGTATATACGGGGTTATAATAATGCTCTTCCTTTTCTTTTCTGGGATTATCAAGGTTCTGTATTTCCACATCAATTCCCAGTTCTTTTCCCGCAAGTTTTACCTTTTCAGCCAGCTGGTTAACAGTAAAGGTTTCCGTCAATTGATTGAATATTCGCAATTCCCCTTTCCTGGCAGGGCTTTCAAGGGAAAGCCTGACACAATCAATGGTATCTTTAATATTCAGATACCCCCTTGTCTGTCCTCCTTTGCCATAAACAGTCAAAGGATATCCTGCAACAGCCTGGACAACAAATCTGTTCAACACAGTACCAAAGAGTTCATCATAACTGAAAAAAGGCAAAAGTCTTTCATCTCCCTGATTTTCACTGGTAAAAATTCCATACACAGGGCCCTGCATCAGATCGGTTGCCCGAAGTCCCCACATTCGGACATAGTACCAGAGAAGATCAGTATCCATAATTTTGGTGGTATGGTAAAGGCTTCCTGCCTGACGGGGAAAAAGAAATTTATCTTTCCGCCCTTTACTCTCAATATCAATCCAGCCCTCTTCAATATCAATATTGGGGGTACCATATTCTCCCATTGTCCCAATCTTAACGATCTGGGCATCTGGTGTATATTCTTTAATGGCAAATATTAGATTTGCCGTTACACCGAGGTTGTTATTCAATGTAAGACTGGCTGCACGCCTGTTGAGCATGGAATAAGGAGCAGAAGGCTGCTCTGCATAATGGACAATGGCATGGGGTAAAAAATCTTTAAAAACTTCTTCAACAAAATCCCATTGCGTTAAATCTCCAATGAGTGCTTTAATGGTTTTTCCTGTTTTCTGTTCCCAGATTTTTGACCTTTCCAGTAAATTGGGAACAGAGTATAAGGGCTCTGAATCTTCTTTCAGAGCCATTTCCCGTCTCAGGTAATTGTCCACAACCATGACCTCATGGCCCCTGGCGGAAAGATTCATCGCGGTGGGCCACCCAAGATATCCATCTCCTCCGGCAATTAGAATTTTCATCCTATTCTTTTCCTTTTCCATCTCCTGGCCAATATCTCTGGTCAGGATGATTTTTTGCAACATTATTTGGATCCAGCAGCCTGTTTGACAGCAAAAACTCTTTTAAGCTTTCCTGATCCAGGTGAGTCTGGCTGGCAGAGACATAGGGATCATTAACCTCTTCTGACACCAGATTTGAATAATCATATCCAATATCATGGTACAATCCCCTGAAGGCCGGAAGAACAGAAAAATAGTGGTCCAGTTCAACTGCTCTTCTGGTTTCCTCCAGGCTCATCAGTTCTTCATATATTTTTTCCCCGGGTTTTACTCCGATTTCAACAATTTCGATATCCTCGGGCTTGTGGCCATACAAGGGTGCAAGCTCTTCAATCATTACCTTTGCAAGATCGCTTATCCTGACAACAGGCATCTTTGTAATAAAAACCTCTCCACCCCTTGCAATGGCAGCGGAATCAATTACAAGACGGGCTGCAGCTTCTATGTTCATGATAAATCTTGTCATGCCGGCATCAGTTAATGTGACTGGTCCGCCTTTTTCTATCTGTTTTTGAAAAATGGGTATTACGGATCCGCTGGATCCCAAAACATTCCCGAAACGTGTGGAGGCAAACAGGGTATTGTTGGCAAAGTTATTGGAATTTGCAGCCGTGATCAGCCTTTCCCCCATTAATTTTGTTGTCCCCATTACATTTGTAGGGTTGACCGCTTTGTCCGAGCTGGTAAAAATCACCTTGGAAACATGATTTTCAATGGCGGCTTTAATAATATTCTGCACACCGTGAATATTGGTCTGCACAGCTTCAAAGGGAGATCGCTCACACATCACAACATGCTTTAATGCGGCTGCGTGGAATACGATATCAATACTCTTCATGACCCGCTTAATTTTTTCAATATCCCTTACATCTGCGAGAACAAACCTGGCCCGCGTTTCATTCAGGTATGCCTGGTCCATGAAAAACAAATCACTTTCAGAATTATCTACCCCAATCACTTCAGATGGATTATACTGCCCGCCGGTCAGAATACGAAACAGCTCTGATCCCACCGTACCGCAGGCACCTGTTATAAGAATACGTTTATTTTCTAGTGAATCATTCACGATTTTGCCTCTTTGTCCGATCTTTGCCGGAAAAATAAAAAGATATTGGGCCTTCCTACAGCTCCGCCCTTTCATTTACATGATCAAAACACGTAACCCATTGTTTTTACACTATTTTTATATCAATTTCAAAATCTATTGATAATACACAAATTTGAATGCTATGTCAAAAAAAAATCACTTCTGCGTATCTAAATTATTTTTCCCAATAATTCAGTTACTTATAGAATTGGTTTCAGCACGGCTGAATGGGACGCTATAGAAACGATTGCTGTCATTAATATAAAAGCCTATGTCAAGGCTGATATTTTTTCAGCCCTGACGCACGTTTTTTTATAGTCAATGATAGCAATAGTTTCAATAAA
>JAOZST010000043.1:0-18283 GCA_029939535.1 Desulfobacteraceae bacterium
AAATGGAGTTATCCAACGCTCATGAGAGAATTGAAGACGTTTAAGAGCAAATTAAAAGAATAAATACTCAAGGAATTGTTTATTTTTAAGATGAGTGGTAATCGCCCAAAGAACAAAGCACTTAATGGAGATCAGGATTGACAGAGCAAGTAGATCCAAAACTTTATGGCCTTCCACCACGAACCATTTTAATGAAAAAGGGTCCAGATGAATTCATTATAGTCATTGATCGGAAAAGCAGGATCATAATGAAAGATGCCCTTGCTATCTTAAAGAAAGTTGAAAAAATAAAAGAAAAAATTCAAGGCGCTTCGGTGGTTTTAGAAACAAGTGCCCCCTGTTTGCAGCAAATCCACAACTTGCGAGTTTTCTTATTCAGCTACGAAGGCGGGGTAGGCGGGGTATTTTCCTAATTGAAAAGCGGGATAATTATTGGCGGGGTAAGCGGGTTATTCTTGGACTATCTCGTTCAATTTTTGTTGTACTTAGCAACAACCTCTCAAAAAAGGAAAAAGCATGATAGATCATAAAAGTAATGAGCAAGATTTATTTTCTCTTCAGGAATGGACACCTCAATATAGAACATTCTTAAATGAAACAAGAAATCAACTTAAAGGCAGCGAGCGAAGATTATTCATGGCACGTGTTGTTTTTAATTTGGGATATGGGGGTTCGCTACGTGCAGAGCGAGAATTGGGTTGGGATCGTACTATGAAAAACTGGAGGCATGAACAGTCCACCAAACTATGCTCAGCTGGTCGATTACATTGAATGATTTTGATACCTCTGATGGGTGATATGAGAAGCCCAGCCGTGGCTTAATGAGGCTTTTTTCTTACACCAACCAGTTGAATAACCATATACTGCCTACAATCGGTATCATTATCATAAGAGCGATTGTTCCTAGACAGCCATTCCCATTGTTCTGCATTGAAGGACGATCTTGAAGTGGATTGTTTTTCAACCACTTAAGATGACAGGTTTTGCAGTAGAGCCTTGTAAAACCTTTATTCCATGCTTCAATTGTTCGTGGATCATGATCGGCTGTCTTCCTACAACCAGAACAACTAAAAGATTTTTTCTTTGGTTTTTTCTGCCGACTTAGAAATAAAAATGCTATTACTGCAGGTATTCCATACAATAGAGACTTCTCAAGCACTCCTGACCGAAAAAACTCGAACCCAGAAGCGGTAAGTGAACAAAAACAAACCATCATTAATATGTAGTCAATGAAGTCCTTTTTTGGAGGTTCTATTGGAACGAACTTTGGTTTTGAAGACAAATGAACTTCCTTGATGACGCCTTCAATTACAACACTTTTTGCTTTTAGTCTTTGCTGGGAATCGCGAATAGAATCAAAAAGTACTCTGTCCCCAACCCGTGGCCTTCTGCTATTTGTTTTTACAGAAGATATATGGAAAAATATCTTTTCAGAGCCGTTATCTGGTTTAATAAATCCGAAGCCCCTATTGTCAATCCATTGGTCAATTATGCCTTTCATTGATTCCTATTAGCCCATTGTTTTGTGTATAAACAGTTAAATTTTTTACAGATCTGAATACCATGTAAATTGGAATGGTATCCAACCTGCAACTATTAAAAAATTTGATCTGTAAATCACTATCAACGTTTCGAATGTGTGTAAAGAAATATTCAATTATATTGAACCAAACAAAATCAAATGAACCGATTTCCCATGAAATTTTATGGGAGATAAAAAACCTTCATTTAAGGAAGCATATTCAGGTAGTCAACCAGTGACTATAGTTTCTATAATGCTCCTTTACGAACGAAGGTTGTAAATAAAGGCGTTGACTTCTTTTTTCAGTACCTCTGGTGAACCAAATTTCAAAGATATTAAAAGTTGCCAACCAGGACTCATTTTTCCGGACAAGGCCAGACACTGCCAACAGCTAATGGCTAAGAGCTCGCGCGATAGAGCGCTAATTTAAATCTGAATTTTCTGATTTAAAGGCTATCGATTATTAACGTATAGTTTTTCAGCGTCCTGGATAGAAGCAGCATATCCCTGGAATCCTTCACTGTCCTCACAGGAATTAACTGAGGTTGAGGCAAAAAAGCCCTCTACCATGGTTTTACTGCCATGCTTTATAAGTCCCATGAACAGGACAGGTACCAGAGAAAGTCCGGTTTTTCCGGTTTTTACTGCAAAATCGTGGGGCTTGTCACTATGATATACAGCAAAGAGTTCTTGTTGAGTAGGCATTATTTGAATAATTTGAGGGTGATCATGGTGTTCGTGTGAGTGCTCGCCGCAATGGTTACACATATTATTAACCTTTCAGTTGAGTTTATTTTAGTCGATTGCCCGGGCGACCCGTTTTTTTTCCTATAATAAATGTCAGGGCCACCAGTGCCCCATACATTTACAATATAGCTGCTATTTCTGTCAAGACCAAGTGAGCAGGCTGGATTTTCAATGGGTGTGGATATTTTCTCCTTTGGCATCGGTTATGGTAATACTGATTACTTTTTCGCCATCCAGGCGATGGGTTGCGCAGGAAATTCAAGGATCATAGGCCCGGACTGCCATTTCAATTTTATTGAGTATAGCCTCATCATAATGCCCGTTTTTAATAAGATCCCTTGCGGCCCGGTCTACACTGAGGTTGATGGGTGCCAGGTTGTGATTTGTACCCACAATAATGTTTACCCGGGTAATGAGACCATTTTCATCTGTTGTATAGTCATGAATGAGGGTTCCCCTGGGTGCCTCGACGCATCCAATTCCCCTTCCAGCACCAGGTTCGGCCTTTGTTCTGGTTTCAGGGTTCATTACCCATGGGTCTTTCAGGATTTCAATGGCCCTTTCACAGGCGTAAACCGCTTCAATCAGTCTGGCATAATGATATAGCAGGGTTCCCTGGGCAGGACGGCCAAATAGATCCCTGAACCCTTCAAGTTCCGCCTGGGCCCATGGTGTGCCAATATGGTCTGCCACATTGATCCTGGCAAGCGTGTTGGACCTGTAAATGCCTTTGGGTGCGCTGGGATTCAGAGAAAATCCTTCTCCCCAGCATTTTGCATAGGGGAATTTGCCATAGGAGAAAGGAACCACCTTTTCCCCAAGGTGATCCAAATATTCCTCCGAAGGAAATTCGGTGAAACTGCCACTGGGTTTCATTAACCGAATGTTTCCGTCATACAGGTTTAAGGCACCGTCAGGGTCCACCGTCCCGATAAAACCCGTGGTAATCTCACCAAGACCCGGATAGGAGTATAGGTATTCTGGAAAAACTTCTTTTTTCGCATATTCCAGGGAAAAAAGGGTAAAATCCATGAGTTCTGTTAAATTATCAAGAAATATTTTGTGATCTTCCATTGAAAGCGGTTTTATAAAACCACCGGGCACTCCGGCAACTGGATGGATGGTCTTTTTGGAAAACCTATCCAGAACCATTTTTGCTTTATGCCGCATTTTCACCACTTTTCCGGCAAGTTCAGGGTTCTCCTTCACAAGCCCCATAATGTTTCGGACACTGTAATCAACCCCGGGTCCAAGAAAAAAATCTGCGCCGGCAAGGAAAAAAAAATGAAGGAGTTTATCCTCCACATGGGCAACAGCCAGCATAAGTTCCCGCAACAGGCTTCCAGCAGGTGGCGGTGTGACATTAAAACATGCATCAACCGCCTTGTTTGAGGCAAGATGGTGCATCCATGGGCAAATTCCACAAATACGGCTCACGATCCTTGGAAGCTCTTCGGCCGGCTTGCCTTCAACAAATTTTTCAAATCCTCTCAGGGATTTAAACGCAACTTTTGTTTCCTGGACATTCCCATTATTATCCAGCTGGATATGGATGGAAGCATGTCCTTCTATCCTGGTGATGGGGTTGATGTTGATGACTTTTCCCATATTATTCTGATTCCTTTTTTCCCGATAGGGGCCGCAGCAGTCCGTGTCCCCCGGAAAATCTAAGCATTGACACGGTTTCGGGTAAAGAGGAGATATCAATGCCGTTGGATGCAAGGGCGTTCAGCATGGACAGACGCTGGTTCCCTTCTTTTTTTACAGGGCCGTAACATCCCCTGCAGGGCACCTGGGCCATGATACACCGGGCCGGATCACTATCTCCCCCGCATCCATTCCTGGTTACCGGCCCCATGCAGAGAAACCCTTGTTCCAGAAAACATGTAAATGGCTTTTCTGCATGATCATAGATCTGCCATTTCGGCAGATCTAAAGTCCTTTTTAAGGTTTTTATCCGGCCCTTGCCATTCCGCGTTGCCGGGCAATTGTCACATACTGATTTTTCCGGCAGATCCAGGGACTCATTTTTTTCAAGGGATTGAAGTGCTCTGAAAATATGATCTGGATGGGGCGGGCATCCTGGAAGACAGATATCCACCTGGATGTGTTCATCCAGGGCGTAACAGGCATTGAGCAGCCCTGGGACTTCATGGGATGGAAATCCATCCACCTTGTCCGTACTGCCATCCATTTTGTCCGTACTGATTGTATTGAAACATCTTTCAAGAAGATCGTCATTGTTATATGAATTTGCAAGGGATGGAATCCCTCCATGGGTGGCACAGGTTCCCAGGGCAATAATACAATCACAGGAATCCCTCATGGCCCGGGCCAGCTCAAGATGCTCATGGGTTTTAATGCCTCCGCTGATAAGGCCCACATCAGCTTGGGGCAGTTTGACAGCCTTTCCGATATTTTCCGGATCACCATGTTTGCTGTCCATAAGAAGGGGCAGGTGAACAAAGGTGGCAAATTCCAATAGCTGTAAAAATTTGTCTCCCATATCAAGGATGGAAATTTCACATCCTGAACACGAATTCAGGCTTTCTCCGGCTATTTTTATGGGCATGGTACCCCCTGAGATATCTAACCGCACAGGGCAAGGCCTATACCTTAACCTGTATGGTTTTGAGTTGAAGATCTCTTCTTTTGTACCTGGCATTTTTCTTTTTTGCAGAAGAGGCCTGTCTGACCTCCCTAAGGGCTCTGCTGGCAAACCTGAGGTTGTCATCCACATTAAATTGTTCAATGCTTTTGAAACTGCGGCTGTCTGCCAGAACTGCCCTTCCGAGGGGAGTCCGGGTAATGACGGTTGTCCATCCCATGTCTGCGCCAATGCCACCAAAGGAAATATCGGCAAATTCGGCTGAATAATCAGAACAATATTGACATGCATACCGTTTCATGGATTCCATTTTTTCAAGTTCCACGGTTTTTATTTCCCCTGAATTCAGGGTGATGATGAGCTTGTCTTTTAAGTTGATCCGCTCAACATCATGCCATGAGATTCCTGCAAGATCAGCCAGGAACTTTTGTTCCTTGATTCCAAAGGTAAAATTTCCCGAGCAGAAAAGTCCAAAACAGAATTTAATGGAATCCGAGGGTATCAGGTTTAAAACCTGCATCTTGCGCAGGGATTTGATCTGGCATGGTGTGCCGACCAAAGCAACCCTTTTCAGTCTTTTTTTGATCATGGGATCAAATTCTCCAAAGGTTGAAAAGGTCATGTACTGATCGCTGAAATGTTTCATCCCCTGGGAGGTATCAAAAAAAAGCCCTGCAGATTCCAATATCTCTTCCCGGGAGGTTGCCAGAAAAGGCTGGCGCTGGAATTTCCCCACTGGTCTTGTTACAATGGCACCATCAATTCTGTTTCGGTCAAACAGATGAAGAAGGAGCCCGGTAACTACCCCGCCATCCGTGGCCCGATCCCTGACTTTGATATCATATGCCCTGGCAACAGTGGTCTCGATCACCCTTCCCATGGGTTCACTCCAGGCTGCCTGACGCTTTGTTTCTTCGTCCAGATCCGTAATCTCCGGGCAGATGGAATAGCAAAGGCCGCACTCAATACATTTTTCCATATCTCCGTAAACAGGCTTCCCTGTTTTGTCAATTTCCAGAGCACCATAGTTAATGGCTTTGCAAAAGGTGGCACATCCCCCGCACCTGTGGCATAATCCCGGTTTTTGTACTTCCTGTACAAGGTTGAAAAATGTTTTCATTATAGTCCGACCTTTTTTAGATCTTTTCCAAGATATTTGCGTTCATCTTTATCCAAAACACCCATTGCCAGGCATAATAAAGTCCACAAATGAAGTGTATGAAAGCCGGCATGGAAATGATGGCTTACCTCCATAATCTGACTGTGGCAATTGCTGCAGGGGGTGATGCAGTAAGCAGCCTCGGTCTCAAGAATCTGTTCAAGTTTTATTTTTCCATAGTCCCATCTTTCCTGGACAAAGTCGGTTTGCATGGCACCGCCCCCTCCACCGCAGCAATAATTGTTGGAACGATTGGGGACCATATCAATAAAATTTTCTTCGCCAACAGCTTCTTTGATCACAAACCTGAGTTCATCTGCAATGAAATCCCCATAGCTTTTCCTGACCAGTTGACAGGGATCCTGCACCGTGAATTTAATTTTCAAATCCAGATTCCAGTCTGAATTTACCTTTAATCTGCCGTTCCGTATCCAGTCCGCATAATACTCAACAATACTTTTCACTTCAAAAGAATGGGGTATCTTGAATTTTTTCAATCCATGCTTGATGGCAAAAAAATCATGACCGCATTCCGTATTAATAAGAACTTTGCAGCCAAGATCATTAACCACTTTGGCCTGGGCTGCAACCCGTTTTCTCCAGGCTGGATCATCGCCAAGAAACATGCAATAATTTCCCGCTGCCCATCCCCTTGATCCATAGGTCCAGTCTGCTCCGGCAAGATGCATGATTTTCCACAACAAAGCCATTTCCTGGGGCTCAACCCCGGGCATCATGGAGTTCTGGTTTAAAAAAAGAGCAGCCCCTTTTTTATCCATGGGGACACTTAGCTGCTCAAAGCCCTTCTGGGTCTGTCTTATATCATCTGCAACATTTTCAACAATAAATTCAAACTCTCCAGGACTGATGTTCCCGGTGGCGCCGGTCTCATTTTCCAGAGAATGGTTGCAATAATCCACAATCCCTTTGGGCCTTTTGTTTCCTGGCCAGCGATTTCGAATAATGGATACCAATCCGGGAATGTCTATTTCCATGGGACAGACATGGACGCATCGGTTGCACAGGGTACACATCCATACCCATTCATTGCCCATGATTTCTTCATCCATCCCCAGGGAAAGCATTCTAACAAACAACCTGGGGTCCATGTCCGCAAAACCGCTGGCCGGGCATCCAGATGCGCAGGCACCACAGTTGAAGCATGAATTTAAATTACCGCCGGAAGGCAGCAAAGACATGATCTGGTCCTTAAGCGTATGTCTGCTTCCGGTTCCAAGCTCCACAGGCCTGGACAGGTTTGTGCCGTCTTTATCATGGGATTTTTTTTGACCTGTCTCGTTCATTTTTCCTGTGCTTTCTTTGTCCATCTCTCTTGCAGGTTGCCGGGACCCAGTTTCTGTATTTTTCTGGTAAAATCTGTGATCAGCCGGGCAAAAACAGATGCCTCAGCAGAAGAGATCCACTTCAGCGCAAACCGACCCGGGTCTATTCCAATATCATTGAGAACAATGGATATGACCTCTGCCCGGGCCATGGCTTTTGTATTCCCTTCAATATAGTGGCATGCTCCAGGGTGACAACCCATGATAATGACACCATCCGCTCCCCGGGAGAAGGCTTCCATCACTAGGTCCGGGTGAACCATCCCTGTACACATCACCCGTATGGGTCGTAGATTAGGAGGATATTGAAGCCTTGCAGTTCCTGCAAGGTCAGCACCGGTGTAGGAACACCAATGGCATAAAAAACCAATAATAATCGGTTCAAAACAGGGGGTCATCTTATGGACTCCAATATTCTATTACTATCTGCATTCTTTTTCCGGAACAACTCCATCCAATGCGGCTCTCACCTGGGCTAGGAGTTGCTTTTCTGTAAATCCATGGACCATGATTCCCTGGCTGGGGCATGTGGAGGCGCAAAGACCGCAGCCCTGACACAAAGCAGGGTCAGTGGTCACTCTGATTTGATTTTTATCCAGCTTGCGAATTGACAGGGCATGAAACGGGCAGACATCAATGCAGAGGCCGCAGCCATCACAATTTTCTGTTACAAAGGCTTTGACAGCCTCTGATTTTATTTCATTTTTTGACAACAGCAAACTTGCCTTATGGGCTGCAGCCCTTGCCTGCTCTATGGATTCATCCAAAGGCGTGGGATAATTGCAAAGACCGGCGAGAAACAGTCCTGCCACGGACAAATTTACGGGTTTGAGCTTGGGATGTGCTCCATTGAAAAATCCGTCTGAATTCATTGAAAACTTGAATAGATCTGCAAGATATCTGTTGTCATGGGCAGCGACACCGGAAGCCAGAACAAGGTAATCCGCCCCAATTCGTATCATGCGGCGGGAAATTGGATCAAACACATTTATTTCCAAAAGGTCTACTTTTTTTTCAACAAGAGGTTTTTCATGGGTTTCATATCGAATAAACAGAACACCGAGATCCCTGGCTTCTTTATAATATTTTTCCCATTCACCATAGGTTCTGATCTCCCTGTAAAGGATATACACTTTTATCCCGGGGTTTCTCTGTTTTAAAGAGATGGATGCCTTCACCGAGTGGATACAGCAGATCCTGCTGCAATAGGGTCTTTGGGGTTCCCTTGAACCCACACACTGGATAAACACAATGCTTTTGGCCTTGTCCACTTTTTCAGGATGGCAGAGAATATTGCTGTCAAATTCCAAATGGGTCATCACCCTTGACGATTCACCATACAGGTACTCGGAAGGGATGGCTTCCATTGCACCTGTGGCCATAATGGCGGCACCAAAATTAATTTCCCTGGATTTCCCTGAAATAGTAATATTTCCTTTAAAATTTCCAATGGATCCGGACACGGATTCCAGTTCTGTTTCTTTGTAAACCGTAATTTTTTCGTTCTGATTTACCCGACGGATGAGGTCTTCCACCATGGGAATTACAGGATCACCCTTGAAGCAGGCTTCAAGCCTTACTGCATTCCCCCCGAGGATGCTGCTCTTTTCCAGGAGTATGCTTTCAATACCCTGGCCCGCTAAGGTCAATGCACTGTTCATCCCAACCACACCGCCTCCCACAACAAGGGCCTTTTGAACAAGATTTATGGGGTTCTGTTCCAGGGGATAGTTGTGGATAACTTTAGCCACAGCCATTTTCACCTGATCTTTTGCTTTCCGGGTTGCACCGATTATATCTTTCTGATGCACCCAGGAATTCTGGTTCCTGATATTGGCCATCTCAACCATGAATCCGTTGATCTTTGCGCTTTTCAAGGTTTCTTGAAACATATGCTCATGGGTTCTGGGGGTGCAGGCTGCAATCACAATCCGGTTCAAGGCAAATTCATGAATTTTTTCAATAATGCTTTCCTGGGCATCTGCAGAACAGGAAAAAAGATTATTTTCCACATAGGATACATGGGGCAGTCGAGCTGTATATTCAACCACCTGGTCCACATCAACTATACCGGCAATATTTACCCCGCAGGAACAGACAAAAACACCTACACGGGGCGGCTCGTTATGTATATCCCGCTCTGGGGGATATTGGTATTTTCTTACAAGGGTTTCCTTTTTTTTTACAAGCAGATTTGCAGCGGAAGATGCTGCACAGGACGCCTGGACAACGGATCTTGAAATCGCTTTGGGTGACTGAAATGCCCCAATGGCATACACCCCTTTTCTACTGGTATCCACAGGTTCAAAACAGGAAGTATCTGCAAAATTATGCTGGTCAAGCTTTATATTAAATAATTCTCCAAGGGTGAGGGCGTCCTCTGGTGCTTCAAAACCAATGGAAAGTACAGCCATATCAAAGGTTTCAACAATAGCATGGCCTTGTTCGGTTATATATCTTATCTTTACACCTGTACCGTCTTTACCCGGTTCCAGGGTGTGGGGAAGTGCCCTCACGAATCGTATCTTTTCTTCTTTTGCCCTTTCAAAGTATTTTTCAGCTTCCTTTCCATGGCTTCGCAAGTCCATAAAAAAAATAGTCCGATCAAGGCCTTGACCGTGGATATGCTCACTGGATATCATGCTCTGTTTAACGGCAGACATACAGCAGATGCTGGAACAATAGGAATTTCCACAGTTGTTATGATTCCGGGAACCCACACAGAGAAGCCAGGCTATTTTTTTGGGCTCACGGTTGTCCGAAGGTCTCACAAGTGCACCCCTGTTGGGGCCGTTCACAGAAAGAAAACGTTCATATTCCAGGCTGGTCACAACATCCGGAGCTGTACAATATCCTAAAAAATCATATTTTGAAGGATCAAAGGGCTTAAACCCGGGAGCCAGAATTATAGCACCGACATTGATGGTGATTTTCTCTTCGGTCTGCATAAAATTGACTGCTCCGGTGGGGCAGAATTTTTCACATGCCCGGCATTTTCCCATGCTGAAATAGATGCATGCACCGGGCTCAATGGCATATTTGAGGGGTACAGAATGATCATGCTTTATGTACACTGCTTTTCTTTTGCTGATATTTAAATTAAACTCGTCTTTGACATTGATGGGGCATTTTTCAGCACAAATGCCACAGGCAATGCATTTTTCAGTATCAATATACCTTGGTTGCTTTTTAATCTGGATACTGAAATTACCAGCCCTGCCCTGAACACTTTCCACCTGGGCCAGGGTCAAAAGTTCAATATTCATGTGCCTGCCGCACTCCACAAGCTGCGGCAGCACAATACAGGATGCGCAATCGTTGGTGGGAAAAGTTTTATCCAGCTGGGCCATGGTGCCCCCGATGCCGGCTGTTTTTTCAACAAGATAGACAAGATAGCCTGAATCGGCAAGATCCATGGCCGCCTGAATACCTGCAATGCCGCCGCCGACAACCAGTACAGAACCGACCAGTTCATCTCCTCCCGGCAGCCTGGAGTCTTTGTGGGGGTGTTTTTTGTTCTCCACCTTGCCCGAGGCTTCCTGGAAAATATTTTCCAGGGTTCTTCCGGGAATATTTATTTTTTTGCAAAATCGGATAAATTCTGTTTTTGCAATGCGATATTGTTTTGCAGGAGCCGGAGATGCTTTGAGTTCACCTTTTTTGATCCAGTTGGTAACTGTATTCCTATGAACCCCTAAATGCCTGGCAATCATTCCTACTTTAAAAATCAGCATATTTGAGACCCCCGTATCTTAGACCCACGGGAATCAGGACCATATATTTTTTGTTGGATTAAGTGGCCCATTTTGATGACAGCCTTTTTTACCGGCAGGCTCAGGCCTGGTTCTATGGTCTTGGGAATATTGCTGACCTGTACTGCATAGGCCCAAATATCCATGGGAGAGGAATCCTTTAATTCTTTCAGCAAATTGGTGGTCGGGAACTGGTGAAGGGAATAGTCACCCACTTTATTCTCAGGGATCTGGTCCAGGGCAATGGGAATAATTTCTCCCGGCAAAGCATTGGAGTGCTGGACTGCATCAACCAGGATAAATGTTTCAGGTGCTTTGCCGGAAAGCAGCAGGTCAAAAAGAAGTTCCCGGACCGATGTTCCTGCATCAAACAGTCCCACATGTTCAGGCAGGATAAAATCCGTTTTTAAGTGCTGGATCACGGCCGGACCAAACCCGTCATCACCCAGAAATGGATTTCCGCATCCCACTACCAACAGATTCTTGGTAAATAATTCTAAATACATTTTTTATTTTTACAAAAGGTTTGGATCATTTGTGCAAAATAGTCCTTATTTGTTTTTATCTTTTATGTTTAGCAAAAATTACAAGGCAAGACCAACAGATTGGCAGAAAAAAAATAATACCATACTACAATAACCTGATGCAGTTCGTCAACTAATTGGTAAGCAAGCGTATTTTTTTATTATAATCTGGTGGTGAAATTGTTTTTCCTTGACAAGAATATTCTTGCATTATATGGATTAAAAATTAAAGTTTGCATAATAAAGTTTGCATAATTGGCACAAGATTAAATTGCACGCCCCTGACCTGGTAAAATAACGTAAGTTCCAATAATCCTGTCATAGTAAGTAATGGCGTAATGGTTTTTAACAGCATCAAGGAGGTGTCCGTGAAAGATGAACAAATGTTGCCTGCTGAGCAGCAAAAGAAAACAGAGGTGTCCAGAAGAGCTTTTCTGAAGGTCCTTGCTGGTACGGCTGCAGGAATCGGTATTTCTCAGGTATTTAATCCGGCTCTTGTTTCAGCAATGGAAAAAGCCCTTGAAACCCATCCGGTTCTCTGGGTTCAGGGACAGAGCTGTACAGGCTGTTCAGTCTCTCTTTTGAACAGCGTTGATCCATCCATTGCCGATATCCTTCTCAAGGTTATCAGCCTTGAGTATCATCCCACTGTGATGGCCAGTGAAGGGGAAACCGCCCTGGAAAATTTGTACAGGGTTGCGGAAAAGTACAAGGGAAAATTTTCTTTGGCTGTTGAAGGTTCCATTCCCATGGCAGCAGAGGGAAAATATTGTAATTTTGGAGAGATGGACGGTAAAGAGATCACCATGGTTGATATTGTAAAAGATCTGGGTGCAAAAGCAGGAAGTGTTCTTGCTGTGGGAACCTGCGCCGCCTACGGTGGAATTCCAGCTGCTGCAGGAGGTGAAACCGGTGCAACCGGAGTCATGGATTTTTTCCAGACCTACGGAATAAAAACCCCTGTTGTTAATATTCCAGGCTGTCCGCCTCATCCGGACTGGATCGTAGGTTCCATTGTCCATCTGCTTACCAAAGGCATTCCTGAACTGGATGATGATGGACGTCCGACATTGTTCTATGGAGAGAATATTCACGATAACTGCCCGCACCTGGTTGAATATGATGCAGGCCAGATGCTTGAAAAACTATCGGATGTAAATGGCTGCCGTATGGATCTTGGCTGCAAAGGTCCGGATACATATGCGGACTGTTACAAGCGAAAATGGAACAGCGGAATGAACTGGTGTGTGGATAATTCAGTCTGCATAGGGTGTGTCGAACCCTGGTTTCCAGATGGGTCATCCCCTTTCTATGAACCCGCTTAACGCACAATTATACGAAATTTTGTAACCCTAAGGAGATTTTATCATGGCAGGCTGTAAACCACAACTCACTCCGGCTGGAACCGGGAAAAAGATTAAGGTTTCCATTGATCCTCTGACCAGGATTGAAGGGCACCTGAAAGCAGAAGTTGATGTAAAGGACGGTGTCGTCGTAGACGCCAGAATACATGGCGGAATGTACCGAGGCTTTGAACAGATATTGATTGGCCGGGACCCGAGGGATGCGAGTCAGATCACCCAGAGAATCTGCGGTGTGTGCCCGACGGCCCACGCCACCGCATCTGCTCTGGCTCTGGATGATGCATTTAATGTTACACTCACCCCAAACGGAAGGATTGCAAGAAATTTGATTCTGGGGGCCAATTTCCTTCAATCCCATATTCTTCATTTTTATCATCTTGCAGCACTGGATTATGTCAATGGTCCGGAAGTTGCCCCATTTGTTCCAAGGTACGCAAAAAATGATGTCCGTGTTTCAAAAGAGGTAAACGATGTTGCTGTGGGCCAATATCTCGAAGCCCTGGAGATGAGAAAAATCTGCCACGAAATGATAGCGCTTCTTGGCGGTAGAATGCCCCATGTTCAGGGAATTGTTGTGGGCGGAACCACAGAGATTCCAACTAGGGAAGCCTTAAATGCCTATGCTGAACGGTTCAAAAAAGTCAAAAAATTTATCATGGAAAAATATGTCCCCATCGTCTATCTGCTGGCAGGTCCCTACGGGGATCTTCTGAAAACAGGCGGCGGCTATCAGAATTGTGTTGCATGGGGAGCCTTCCCCATGGATGATGCCGGTAATACTCTTTTGAAAAGAGGAGTTTACACAGACGGCAAGGATCATCCTGTTGATACGGACCTTATCAGAGAATATGTAAAGTATTCCTATTTTGAGGATTCTACCACCGGCCTGAACCCGACCCAGGGAAGAACCCTACCAAATCCCCATAAAAAGGATGCATACAGTTTTATCAAAGCGCCGAGATATAATGGCAAACCACACCAGGCAGGTCCCCTGGCCAGAATGTGGGTAACCAACCCTGAATTATCAAAAATCGGTCAGGAAACACTTGGGGTTAAAAAAATCCGCGACATTGGGGATGCAGCCTTCTCTATCCTTGGCAGGCATGTTGCCAGAGCAGAAGAAACCGCATTGGTTGCCAATGCGGTTGAACAATGGCTGGCTGAAGCAGAACCCGGTAAAGAGACCTTTGTTCCGACTCCCATTCCTGAGTCTGCCGAAGGTCTCGGTCTGACAGAGGCACCCCGTGGTGCTCTCCTTCATTACATTGATATTAAAAATAAAAAAATTGCAAACTATCAGGTGACTTCGGCGACCATCTGGAATGCCAACCCAATGGATGATATGGGCCAGAAAGGCCCAATGGAACAGGCATTGATTGGTGTTCCTGTCCCTGATTATGACAATCCGGTGAATGTAGGACGTCTTGTCCGCTCCTTTGACCCCTGACTGGGATGCGCCGTCCACGTGCTGGACGCTGACACAGGTAGAAAAATTAAAGTTGAAATCCCATTATAATCTGAATTGCTCATGGCTTGACTGCAAAAAAAAGGGGGGGATGAAGTTTTTCATCCCCTCTTTGCCTGGGCCAGAATTTTTTTGTCAGTTGCAGTCTATCAATCCAAAAGTAAACGGAAGCTTGATTCAAATGAAACAATTATTGGTAATGGGTGTGGGCAATATCCTTATGATGGATGAAGGTGCTGGTGTCCATGCCATTCATGAATTCTGGAAAGAAAAAGAAAATTTTGATGAAACTCTGGTTGATTTTATAGATGGAGGTACTTTTACCCAGGATATATTTTATCTGTTTGAAAACTATGAACAGGTCCTGGTGCTGGATATTGTCAGGGCAGGGCACCCACCCGGAACCATTTATTCTTTAGAAGAAGATGATTTAATAAAAAATGAGAAACAGATGCTGTCTCTCCATGATATTGATCTTCTGGATTCCCTGGACATGGCACAGATGAGGGGTCACAGGCCCAAAGTAAAAGTGGTGGGCATTGAACCTCACAAAATTAACTGGGGCACCCAGATGACTCCTGTTCTGGCCAAGGCGTTTCCCTCTTTCATGAAAGTAGCAAAGAAACATATCAAGACACTTTTACAATAATATTCAGGAAAAACACAAATCAATTGATCTTTTATTTTATAGGACCTATTATCGTATAAAAAGTAGGATAAAAGGAGCGATGATATGAGAACCAAGAGAAAGATCAGTTTGACCATAGACACAGAGCTGTTTGACGCAATTGAAAAGGCAGCTGAAGCACTTAACATGGCTAAAAGCCAATTGGCCCAGGATGCATTAACCTTGTGGTTGAGAAAAAGAACAGAAGATTCCATGGCTGAAGGGTATAGCGAAATGGCAAGGGAAGACAAAGCGTTTGCTGATATGACCCTTTCTGCTCAAAAGGAGATTCTATCGTGAAAGGATTCCCCCTGCGCGGTGATGTCTGGCTTGTCAATTGGAATCCATCCAGAGGAAGCGAACAGGCAGGCAAAAGGCCTGCCATCATTATTCAAAACAATATCGGCAATGAAAAAGCCGCCACTACAATCGTCGCTGCCATTTCATCTTCAGTCAGGATCTATCCGATGAATGTCAAGCTGGATCCACCGGATGGTGGATTGGATCGTATTTCCATTGTAAAAACAAGCCAGATGCTTACGGTGTCAAAAGATCGTCTGGAGAAAAAACTCGGGCAGGTCTCCTCACAAAAAATGGAAGAAATAAATCAGGCCATCAAATTAAGCCTTGCGCTTCCATAAATTTCAACAAATCCTGGGCAGCTGTTCTCCTGTCAGCATATCGATGATTCTCAGGCCGCCAATGGCGGTCTGCAAAAAGACCCTGCCGGGACCTTCTTTGGTTACTTCACCGATAATCACGGCATCTTTGCCAAATTCATTGTGCTGGATGGTCTCAAGGACAGCCTGGGCATTTTTTTCAGGGACAATGGCAATTAATTTGCCTTCATTGGCAAGGTATAAAGGGTCAAACCCCAGCAGTTCACATATCCCTTGAACAGGTCCCCTGACAGGGAGAGAGGATTCTTCTATCTTCATTCCCACATTGGATTGCAATGCAATCTCATTCAGAGTGGTGCCCAGCCCCCCCCTTGTAGGGTCACGAAGCACGTGGATATCACCGTCAGATTGAATAATGGACTGAACCATCCGGTTTAGCGGAGCTGAGTCTGTTTTTATATCAGAGTCGAATCGTAATCCTTCTCTGGAACTTAAAATCGAAATTCCGTGATCTGCAATGGTGCCGCTTACAATAATCCTGTCCCCTGGTTTTGCATTGCCTCCAGATACATTGGCGCGGGGAAAAATCACACCGATACCGGACGTATTGATAAAAATTTTGTCAGCTTTTCCCTTTGGAACAACCTTGGTGTCACCGGTAACAATTTTTACACCGGCCTTTTGGGCTGCCTTGGACATGGACTCAAGGATGAGTTTTAGATCTTTTATAGGCATCCCTTCCTCAATGATCAGTCCGACACTGATATATTTCGGAATGGCACCGCACATGGAGATATCATTGACGGTTCCGTTCACGGCCAGATCACCGATATTCCCGCCAGGGAAAAAAATAGGGTCTACCACATAGGAATCTGTTGAAAAGGCAAACTTAGTTCCCTCAACATTCAGGGTCGCCCCGTCGTCCTGTTTTGATAATTCAGGATTTTTAAACAAGGGCAGAATTAATTCGGAAAACAATGAATGTGAAATTTTTCCTCCGGAACCATGGTCCAATAATATTTTTTCTTCCTTCATTTTTTCTCATATCTCCCTTCTAACTATATCTGTAAAATGCGGCGCAAGACCCTTCGCTTGAAACCATACAGGGTCCAATGGGTGTCATGGGGGTACATTTTTTCTTGTAAAGGGAACATTGGTTCGGACTTTTCAACCCCATTAGAATTTCCCCGCAGGCACATCCCCTGGGTTCCGGCACCTGGGGTATATTCATTTCAAATTTAATGGCGGCATCAAATTTTTCATATTCTTTTTTTAATCTCATACCACTGGAAGGAATTTTTCCGATCCCCCTCCAGGTGGCATCACAGACCTCAAAAACCTGGTTCATGATCTGTTTTGCCTTACCATTCCCTTCCTGGGAGACGGCTCTTGGATAAGCATTTTCAAGGGCGGGCTTTCCTGCCTCATTCTGCTGGATTAAAAGAAGAATTGCCTGTAAAATATCCATGGGTTCAAATCCTGCAATCACCGAGGGCATATTATATTTTTCAAATGTATCCCTGTAGGCATTGGTTCCGGTGATCACAGACACATGGCCCGGGAGCATAAATCCGTTAATCTCAACCCCGTCTGTTTCCATTAAAGCGGCAAGGGCCGGCGGGGTGAGTTTATTGGCAGAGTAAATGGAAAAATTATTTAGTTTTTCCCTGCTTCCCATGAGAATACCCGCTGCAAGAGTCGGGATCGTTGTTTCAAACCCCACACCACAAAACACAACATCCTTATTTTTATTCTCCCTGGCAATGGCAACGGCGTCTGATATGGAATAGACAATCCTTACATCAGCCCCGCATGCTTTTTCCATTCCAAGGCTTGAACCGGAACCAGGTACTTTTATGAGGTCTCCAAAGGTGGTTACAATCACATTTTCTATTTTTGCGAATTCAACAAAAGCATCAATATCTTTCTGAGCAGTCACGCAAACAGGACAGCCAGGGCCTGAAAGAAGGGTGATTCCCCTGGGTAGAACGCTCCGGATGCCATGTCTGAAGATGGACATGGTGTGTGTGCCACAGACTTCCATGAGCCGTAACTCTTTTTTACTGACAGCATGAATTTTGTTTATGAGACCTCTTGCAAGGGAGCCATCCCTGTATTCTTCGATATATTTTAAGCCCATCTCTTACTATCCTTCCAGGGCAGCAGCAACCACTGTCTGGCCCAATGAGATTCCACCATCCCCGGTGGGTACCTTTGTATGGGTATATACGTTAAAATTATTCTGTCCCAGGGAAGTGATCATTCCCTTTAAAATGATATCGTTGTTAAATACACCTCCGGAAAGAACTATTTTCCTGATACCGGTTTTTTTGCCCAGGTCCACAACTGCCTGTGTAAAGGCAGCTGTAAGTGTGCGATGAAATTTTGAACTGATTTTTCCCAGGGGGGTATTGATTTTTATATCCTCTGTTATCTGACGGATACAGGGGATCATATTAATTTCATTTTCTACCCTGTCAAAGGGATAAACATCCTCAAGCCGATCATCATC
>JAOZST010000043.1:18383-24864 GCA_029939535.1 Desulfobacteraceae bacterium
ATCTTTAAACCGATCATCATCTGCCAGGGATTCCAGTTCCATTGCGGCCTGACTTTCATAGGAGATTTCATGACGGACACAAAGAAGGGATGCAACCGCATCAAACAGCCTTCCTGCACTGGATGTCAAAGGAGAGTTCAGGTTTTTATCCATCATTTGGCATATAAAAGATAGTTTTTCTTTTTTTATTTCTTTTATATAGGGTATATCCAGGTCTAAAAAGTTATTTTCAAAAGCCTGATAAAGAACCGAGGCTGCCATGCGCCAGGGTTCCAGCACAGAAGCATCTCCGCCTGGCATTTTCATATAGGAAAGGTGGGCTTTTCTTGTAAAAGTTTTTTGTGTACACAAAAGGATTTCTCCCCCCCAGATATGACCGTCTGTACCGTACCCAGTACCATCAAGGGTGATGGCAATCACTTCTTCATCAAGATTGTTTTCTGCCATACAGGCCACGGCATGGGCGTGGTGATGCTGGACAGCCACCTTTTTCACAGCCTTTTGTGCCTTGGCATATTGGGTGCTCATATAGCCTGGATGCATATCGTGGGCAATGATATCAGGCTTTAGGTCCAGGATATCCTTAAAATGATTAATTGTATCCTGGAAAAAATTGTATTCCTTTATGTTTTCAAGGTCCCCGATGTGCTGGCTTATAAAAGCATGGGAATCCCTGGTCAGGCAGACCGTACTTTTGAGCCCACCCCCACATCCCAGAATTTTTGGCATTTTCCTGTTTATTGTGACAGGCAGAGGGGCATATCCCCTTGAACGTCTGATAAATCTCGGTGCTTCTGACTGGATACGGACAATGGAATCATCGGCCCGGAAATAGATGTCCCGGTTGTGCACTAAAAAATAATCAGCAATATTGGAAAATGCATCCACTGCATCCTCATTATCAATGGAAAGCGGTTCTCCTGAACGGTTGCCGCTGGTCATCACAAGGACATCCGGCCCTTTCTCAAGCAGTAAATAATGAAGAGGCGTGTAGGGCAGCATAATTCCGAGAGTTCTGTGAAAGGGTGCCACATTCCTGGCCAGGCCTTCAATATTGACTTGCATATTCTTTTTTTTGTTCAGCAATACAATGGGTCTGTGAAAAGATTCTAGAAGTTCTTTTTCTTCGGGGCTTACATGGACATGCTCAAATAGACTGGATACAGATTCTGCCATCAGGGCAAAAGGTTTGTGAGGCCTTTTTTTTCTTTGCCGCAGCAAGTGAACGGCATTTTCACTTGCTGCATCACAGGCCAGATGAAATCCGCCAAGTCCCTTTACCGCAACAATTTTGCCCTGGCTCAGAAACCTGGCAGCAAGGTTTATGGCCTCTGTTGAACTTGCATCGATTCTTTTGCCTTTATTGTCCAGTAAGGATACCATGGGGCCGCATTCAGGGCAGGCATTGGGCTGGGCATGAAACCTTCTGTTTAATGGATCATCGTATTCCTGTTGACATTGTGCGCACATTGTAAATAATTTCATGGATGTTTTGGGACGATCATAGGGAATATCCTCAATAATGGTATATCTGGGTCCGCAATTGGTACAATTGATAAACGGGTATTCATACCGTCTGTCCCGGGGATTTTTCATTTCAATGAGACAGTCTGAACAAATCGCTACATCCGGAGAGATTAAAGTCGTCCGGCTGATGGATGAAACGCTTTTTACAATTTGAAAAGAAGTAAAATGTCTGGGTTCAGCATCAATGATTTCAACACCTGTTACAGAGGCAAGCAAGGGACTTTTATGGGAAATATCCGTTATAAATTTTTTAATATTTTTTGGATACCCTTCCACAATGGCCAGTACACCACTGGAGGTATTTGAGACCTCCCCTTTTAAAAGATATTTTTTGGCCAGGACAAATAAAAAGGGCCTGAAACCCACACCTTGTACTACACCTGTGATCTCCAGCCTTTTTGCTTCTGTTATAACACTCATCAGTGGTTACAGCTGGTCATCCAGATTATTGGCCTGTTGGAAGTCTGCGGCCAGGATATTGCGCATATCTTCCAGGGTCTGAAGTGCAGCCTCTTCATCCACCTTGCTGATGGCAAATCCTGCATGGACGATGACATAATCACCAATTTTGGCATCCTCAAGAAGCATAATGCTGGTTTCCCGTATTACTCCATCCACATCCACTTTGGCAATGGTGTCAATGATTTCAATGATTTTAGAAGGAACAGCTAGACACATATTTTCACACCTATTTTTTAAAAATAATGAAAATTTACTATAGCATAGGATTCTAATTGAACAACCCCAAATTTTATTTTCTTTCTTTGTTGGTAAATCAAAATGAATACTTTTCAGGAAAGGGTTCTTTATTTTCCACAATGAGCCTGGACATCCCTTTAATAATATGATCCCTTACGATTGTAATATGATAGGTGAGAGCTTTGGCGACCCCTTTTTCATCTCTCTTTTCAAGGCATTCAAGTATGTCTGAATGCTCTTTCAGTGAAGTTTCCATGACACTTGAAAAATAGAGATTTCGGCTGTACCTCAGCAATAGTACATCAAACAATTCCTGAAGCATTTCCAGCTGAATTTTAGAATCAGCCAATGAAGCCAGACACATGTGATATTCCATATCCGTCATAATGCGTTTGTAATAATTGTCTTCCACTACCGCGGTTTTATATTTTTCCAGGGCCTTTTTTATTTTCTTTATTCCTGCAGAATCTATATTTTTCATGGTGGCGGGCACAAGGGATACTTCCAATAGGAGCCGGGTGTTATAAACTTCGCTGATTTCTTTGAGGCTGACTTGGTTGATATAGTATCCTTTATTGGCTTCGTGACGGACAATATTTCTGAATTCCAGCCATTTAATGGCCTGGATCACCGGCGTCATACTCACACCAATACGATTTGCAAGGTCTTTATATTTGATTTTCTGGCCTGGCTGGATTTCATTGTAAAACAGCATTTGCCGAATGGCGCTGTAGGCTTTGTATGTTAAATCTGATTTTTCTGATTCTTTGTTTTTTTTGGGGGGCATGGGTGTCCTTTATTATTTTATATCATACTATTATTTATTAAAAAATTTATTAAATAGCAAGGTTTAACCGGCTGTATTATTTTATAAAATAGGAGCCAGCCATTATTATTATAAATTTAATATTTACTTGACAATACTTATTTATTCTGTAATTAAATTATTTAATAAATTATTTAATAAATTATTTATTAAATTTCTTGCCGTTTTTTCATGAAGTATCAATATGAATGAAGTATCAATATGAATGGAGTATCCAAATGATCGGCGCCCAAATTATTGTCAAAATGTTAAAAGAATATCGTGTTAAATATATTTTTGGAGTTCCGGGTGATACCAGTATCAAACTCTATGAGGCTCTCTATGAAGCAAAATCCGATATAAGACACATAATGGCCAGGGATGAACGCTCCGCATCTTTTATGGCGGATGCCTATGCCAGGCTGAGTCATAAACCTGGAATCTGCGAATGCCCAAGCGGGGCTGGTTCCCTTTATACCGTACCCGGAGTAGCCGAAGCCAACGCCTCATCCATCCCTATTATCGCTATCACATCGGACATACCTTTGTCAGGTGAAGGCAAGCAAACCATCACTGAACTTGATACCCAGAAATTATTTGAATCCATAACAAAATGGGCAACCGTTGTAAAAGGCGTAGACAAAATACCAGAAGTCCTGGCCCGTGCTTTCAGGATTGCAACAACTGGAAGACCAGGGGCTGTTCACATTGCCTTTCCAAAAGAAGCCTTACATGGTGATTTTTCACAAAGCACCAATCGATTATATGCGGATGAAAATTGCTGTGTATACCCTGCCTATAGAACACGGGGCGCCCGGGCCGAGCTGGAAAAACTTGTATCCCATATGGTTGAGGCAAAAAAAATAGTCATCATTGTGGGGGGCGGTGCCAACCACTCCCAGGCAGGCCAGGCAATCCAATCCATGGCAGAATGGATGTCCGCTCCGGTTGTCTCAACCATATCCGGTCAGGGCATCATGCCGGATGATCACCCCCTGGCAATGGGTGTCATCGGTGATAACGGTTTTCATCCCCATGCCCATCGCTCCATTAAAGAGGCAGACACCCTATTATATATTGGATGCAAAATGGGTTCTGTTTCTACCATTAACTGGTCAATGCCTTCCCAGGGCTCAGATCAAAAAATTCTTCAGATTGATGTAAACCCTGAAATGCTGGGCAATAATTTTCAAAATACTTTAAGTGTGGCAGGGGATGCAAAACTTGTGGTGGAAGACCTGGTTATCCTTTTAAAAGAAAAAATTGCCCATAGAAAAACATCTGACTGGGTGGACGGCCTGAATAGGCAGCGGCAGATTTTCTGGAAAGAAGCTGAAAAAGAATTCCGCCTTGATACCAGACCATTAAAGCCCCAGCGTATTATCGCAGAACTCAATCGTCACCTTGACGAATCCACCATCGTCATTTCCGATGCGGGTACTCCCACACCTTATATTACCCGGTATCTGAAGCTTGCGGCAAAGGATTCCAGATTTATCATCCCCCGGGCTTACGGCGGACTGGGTTATGCAATTCCAGCTGTGGTAGGCGCCCACTATGCCCGGCCTGATGCAAAACTGGTGGGACTTTTCGGGGACGGGTCCCTGGGTATGTCAGCCGGAGAATTGGAAACCATTTCCCGGCTCAATATCCCTGTGGTGCTTATCCATTTTAATAACAGCACATTCGGCTGGATTAAGGCTTTGCAGAAACTCCATTGCAATGAAAAGTATTTTTCAGTGGATTTTAATGCCAATGATCCTGCAACTATTGCCCGGGGATTTGGTCTAAAAGCCCTGTCCATTGAAACGGCGGAAGAGCTGGATGCTGGCCTGACAATAGCATTCAAATCCAAGGCACCTGTTTTTCTGGATATCAAAAGTGAACCTGAATCAGATGATATTCCTCCGGTCTATTCCTGGATACAGGCCCAGGAAAATCATGACAACAAAAATCTTAATAATAAACAGGAGTAGTGAGTAAATATATCAACCATTAAAAAGGGAGAAAAAAAATGAAAAAAACAATTATCTGTTTGTTAACTCTTCTGATGGCAGTTTTTTTGGCACTGCCTGGTGCAACCATGGCAGGCGATTACAAGGTGACCAAACCCGCAACCCTGACCTGGGTGGCAGGGGGTGTGGGGGGTGGCTGGTATGTTCAAGCCGGTGGCATTGCCAGGATGATCGCGGAAAAAGAACCCAACCTGATACTGAAAGTAGTTCCCGGAGGCGGAGTGGTCAATCCGGTTCGAGTTTCCAAACATAAAGATGATGTGGGCTGGGGTATTACTTTTGTAGACAAGATGGCATTTAAAGGGCTGGCACCGGTCTATAAAAGCGCCAATCCTGATGTACGTTCCCTGGGTGGTATTTTTGGCATTTATCATATTCATGTCCTGGGCGCAAAAAATAAGGGTATTACTACCATGGCTCAGCTGGCGGACATGGTCAAGGCGGGTAAGAAGGTAAAAGTTGCTGCACCAATGAAAGGTACATCTGATCTGCCGCTGATGAATACCATCCTGGATTTTTACGGCATTTCCCTCAAAGCCATTGAAAAAGCAGGCGGCAAGGTTTTCCATGCGGTTTATTCCGATATGGTCAACCTTTACAAAGACAAACATGTGGATTTTGTATTTACCCATCTGGGTCTTCCAGGTGCTGCTATTACCGAGATGACGGTGAGTCGGGATTCTTCTCTTATCGCCCTGTCCGATGCCTGTCTTGACCATCTCAACGGCGAGCTGGGAACTCTTTCCAGGGATTCAGGAAGAAGTTTTATTCCTAAAGGCACCTATAAAGGTCAGGAAGTTGATGTTCCCACAGTTGTCTCAGCAGGTGAGATGATTATAAACAAAGATGTTCCTGAAAATATTGCCTATACCATTATTAAAATAATCTGTGAAAATAAGGATGAACTATACAAAATTAATCCGGCAAATAAGAATTTTAAGCCTGAAACCGGATGGAAAAATGTGGCTCTTCCCCTTCACCCCGGTGCTGAAAAATATTATAAAGCTGTGGGTTTTATGAAATAAATCAGGTCTGAAACACCAGTCTTGCCTTATTAACCAGTCTTGCCTTATTAACATGGACAGGGCAGAATTTTCTGCCCTGTCCAAAACCCGGGAGTTATCCATGAAAAATCTTAATACCTGGCAGAACAAGGCAATAGGTGCCTGGCTTGTTATCCTTTCCATTTTTCAGCTATATACAGCCACCGTCGGGATTTATCAGCCTCGTATCCAGCGGGGTATCCATCTTTTGTTTCTACTGCCTGCCGCCTTTGTTCTTTTTCCGGCATTCAAGAAACAGGTCCATGAAAAAGTGGGGATTTTTAACTGGATTTTTGCAGTTCTTTCAATTTTCCCACCACTTTATATTATATATTTTCATGAACGACTCACCGAACGTCTGGAATTTGTGGATGATGTCCTGACCATTGAGC
>JAOZST010000185.1:0-2767 GCA_029939535.1 Desulfobacteraceae bacterium
GACTACAGGCTGCTCATTGACCATATTGTTACCTCTGCCCTGGCCCGTTACAATTTGATATAGGTGTAAAATTCAACCTGGGAGAATGGTTCACACACAACCGGAATTTACAAGGGTAAACGGTGAGCTTTATTTCAGTTGCGATAATGGAATCCATGGCAAAGAGCTTTGTATCCTCCGCCCGACTCTCCCCTGCGAAGGAGACTTTGATGGCAATGGGGAGGTCGATGATTTCGACATTGCCGTCTTTGCTGAAAATTTCGGAAGAGCCGATTGCGATATGGGAGACCCATGTGAAGGTGACTTTAATGATGACAACACTGTTGATGGAGATGTCTAATCTCCAAGGAACTTATGCCGCAACCGCTCAAAGTGGCTGCTAAGTTGATTTCGGCGGATCTCCTCCATTTTTTTTATGCTGCCGGATGAAAGTGATTCTAAAAGATTTTCCAATTCGTTGATGACAGCGGTAACTTCTTCCTGCCAGTCGCCTGTATTTAAAATGGTAAACCAAAGTCGAAATGTCTGCCAATACAATCTATCAGAAACCTGTGCCAGAACAGGGTTTCCAGCGGCATCATGGATTATATCCCTGAGGGATATATCGATTTTAACCAGCGCTTTATGGTTTTCTTTGTCCAGGAGTTTTCTGCAGCTATCATATAAAAATTTTAACTTTTCACTCTGCTTAGAGGAAAATCGATCACCAGCAAGGCGGGCTTCAAACGCTTCAATTTCAAACCGAACCTGGTAGATATTCATCACTTTGCTGAATTCAATTTCAGTCACCATACTCCCTGTCCGGGGGATAATCCTGACAAACTGATCCCATTCCAGATGGTTTAAGACGTCTTTAATAGGGGACCGGCTTATCCCGAATTCTTTGGATAGAACTTTTTCGTTGAGAATTTGTCCCGGCTTATACTCCATATACAGAATTCGCTCACGTATTGTTTGATAGACTTGTTTTTTCATTCCCACTACCCAACTTTTAAAAAAAAGTAAAATGTCATTGATATACCACGTGGGTTTACTACTTAACCCACCGCAACTAAAAACTCAAGTATTTTCAATATACCGGGATAATTTATCAAATGGATCAAATCTTGTGAAAACGGTCTGAAAAATAAGACTTGACACCTGGCAGTACTACTGATATGCCAGTAGATATGCTATAAATCTTTTTAAAAAATATTATTAAAATTTCACATTGAGTTAATGGTAGTTATTTAAAATAAGGAGGTGATGTCAAGATAAAGTTTAATGTTGAGTACGGAATTTATACATAAGAACTTTTAAAAAGGAGGAATAAATGAAAATTCGTCGTATGTTTACCCGGGGTCTGATGGTCGCGCTGCTTGGCACTTTTTTGATAGTTGGTTTTACTCTGCCGGCATTCTCTAAAACCTATAGATGGCAACCCTCATCCTGGCTGCCTTCCGGAATTAGTTGGGACACCATCGCATATATGTCCGACTATGTTAAAAAGATGTCCAACGGACGTATTGTCATGAAACCAAGCGCCCCCGGGGCCATCGTCCCAGTGTCGGAACAATTGGATGCCGTGGGTATGGGTATCATGCAGGCTACTTTTATCTGGCCTGGATATTTCCCCGGACAGCTTCCGGTTTCCTTTACCCATGGGGACTGCATGGCAGCACCCAAAACCATCGCAGAGATGCGCTACCTCTATGAACAGTACGAAGACGGACGCATCATGGAGCTGTTACGGCAGGAATATGCCAAGCATGGCGTACATCTGGTGGGCAATGTTTACTGGACCTTGGACAACTTAATAATTTCAAAGAAGCCCATCAGCAGCATTAAGGATATCAAGGGTCTGAAATTCAGATCATCTGAGCTGATCGCATTACAGCTGGCCAAACTGGGCGCAGGAACCATCTGGACCCCGGCCGACGAAATTTATACCATGCTCTCCACGGGCGGTGTGGATGCCATCACGTTTTCCCATGCAGCCGACATGGTAGACATGGGGTTTCATGAAGTCACCAAATACTGGCTCAAATACCCCACAGCTGTTGGCCCGGCCACTGATGCCTTTATCGTGAACCTGAAAACCTGGAACGCCCTTCCCGATGATCTTAAAGCCATTTTGGAAGCGGCCTGTGAAATCGGTTCCGCAAGGAATAAATTCGAGGCTGAATTGACCATTCAAAACGCATGGAAGCTTGTCGAAAAAAAAGGTATTGAAATCGTAGAATGGTCAGAGGAAGACGCCAATAAACTGTCCGGATTGGCCAGTGAAGTTGTTCCTGAAAAATACTTTAAAGACGCAGCATTTAAAGAAATCTTTGAAATAACAAAAAAATGGGCCGTTGAAAAAGGATATTGGGAAAACAAATAATCTTTACCCTGTAAAGAAGCCGTCCCCATCCCCGGACAGCTTCTTTACAATGGCTTAATTCAGATTTATTGCAAAAGGAAAATACAATGAAACGTGTCTTATCCATAATAGATTCCATCAGCGAGTGGAGCGGAAGGCTGATCAGTTGCTTTGTCTTTTTTCTCGCCTTTTTTCTGCTGTATGATGTCATCCTGAGGTTTGCGTTCAACGCACCAACCATCTGGTGCCATGAGCTGGCACTTCATTTTTTCGGTGCCTATGCCGTGCTTGCCGGTCCCTATGCGCTCCTTCACGATGAGCATGTCAAAATAGATCTTGTCTACAATCTCTTCTCAAAAAGGGGGCGGGCCATTATTGACTGCATTACCTTTCCTCTTTTTTTTATGTTCATCGGCCTGCTCA
>JAOZST010000185.1:2777-7595 GCA_029939535.1 Desulfobacteraceae bacterium
TCTTCTGGTATGGGCTTCAAATCGGCATGCGTGCCTTTGAGTTAAAGCAGACAGTCTCTCCTTCCCCCTGGGCTTCTCCTTTGTGGCCGGTCAAGCTAACCATTCCCCTGGCTGCTTTTTTGATGCTTTTACAGGGCCTGGCACAATACATCCGCACACTTAAACTTGCTTTTACAGGGAAGGAATTATCATGACGGAATTACTACCTGTTCTGACGCTCGTCGGCGGCCTGTTATTCGGTCTCATCACCGGATTTCCCATGGCCTTTACCCTGTCCAGCAGCGCCATCATCACTGCCTTTATCTTCTTCGGACCCCAGACGCTTCCGTTTGTTGCCACCAATGTTTTTGGGATGATGTCCAGCATGGTCCTCATTGCCATGCCCCTTTTTATTCTAATGGCCTGTCTACTGGAAAAATCCGGTGTTGCTGAAGACCTTTACGCGTTCATGTACCAGGCCCTTGGACCGGTCCGTGGCGGATTATCCATGGGAACGGTGCTGATTTGTGCCATTATTGCCGCCATGTCCGGGGTCACCACCACCGCTGTGGTCACCATGGGCATCATCGCCCTGCCCATTATGCTTAAACAGGGCTACCACAAGAGCATCGCTATCGGACCTATACTGGCCGGCGGGGCCCTGGGCCTTCTTATCCCCCCCAGCATTTCGCTGATCGTTTACGGGATGGTGGCCAGGGTGTCCATCGGCAAGCTCTTTGCCGGCGGAATCGTCCCCGGCTTAATCCTTGTGGGTGCATTCCTGACCTATATCGCCATCCGGAGTTTTTTACAGCCCGACTATGCGCCGGCCCTGCCCAAGGAAGAAAGAGTGCCCTTCAAGGAACTGGTTGTTCTTGCCAAAGGGTTGATTCTTCCCATCGCGGTGGTTGGTGCGGTTTTGGGTACCATTTTTGCCGGGATTGCCTCCCCCACTGAAGCCGCTGCAGTCGGTGTTGCCGGCGCTTTGGTCAGCGCATTAATCAACCGCCAGCTTAACTGGTCCATGCTCAGCGAGGCTGCCATACGGTCCATGGGCATCACCGGGATGATCATGTGGATCCTTTTCGGTGCCGCCTGCTTTACCAGCATCTTTTTTAGGACCGGTGGCCAGAACCTGATCTCCGACCTTCTCCTGGGTTTGGAAAATCCGGCATTGATCTTCGGTTTTATACTGGTCGTCTTGATCGTTCTGGGCTTTTTCCTGGATGAGATCACCCAGGTGATGATCACAGTTCCGGTGTTTCTGCCCATTATTGTTGAGTTGGGCTATGACCCGGTCTGGTTCGGCGTTTTATTTATGACCCAGGTGCAGATGGATTACCTGACACCTCCATTTGGATTCACCCTGTTCTACATGAAAGGAGTCGCGCCTCCGGAAGTCTCCATGGGAGACATTTACCGGTCCATTACACCTTTTGTTTTGATACAGCTGGCTGTGGTTATCTTTATTCTCATGTTTCCCGGAATTGTTATGTGGCTGCCTAATCTGCTTTTTTGATATGCAAATGAATGACGTATACATCTTTTTGAAAAATGGTATTAGAAATTCATACTGACTTGATAAAAATTTAAAAAAAATGGAGATGAAATGACAATAATTTCTGTTACCAGGCCAGAGCAGGCCTGGTATGGAGAATCAATCGGTATTATGATACTGGATGCATCTTACCCCTGCGTGCCCGGAAATGTGGGGAATGCCAGCACATTCCCTTTTCCTGTGCGGTATGAAAAAATAAAAGATGCTTCCATTGATCGATTGATCACTCAACGAGATCCAGAGCTTGTCACCCCGTTTATTGATGCGGCCCAGAGGCTATATGACGCTGGAGTTCATGCCATTACAGGGGCCTGCGGTTTTATGGCTTTTTTCCAGCAGGAAGTCCAGCAGGCCTTGAAAATTCCGGTTTTTTTATCCCCCCTTCTTCAACTTCCTTTCATGTACCAGATTACCGGGAAAAAAGTAGGGATTATCACCGCCGATGCCAGCAACCTTCTTCCCAAACATTTCTCATCCACGGGAGTTCCCAAAGACTTTCCCATGGCCGTTGCAGGAATGGAAAACCAGCCGGAATTCAGCAGCGCAGTCTTGAAAGAAAAAGGAACCCTGGATTCTGATATAATAAAGAATGAAATCGGTGCCGTCGTTAAAGAACTGGTCAACCGACATCCTGATATCGGCAGTATTCTGCTGGAATGCAGCGACCTGCCCCCATATGCCCATGCAGTTCAAACGGCTGTCGGGCTTCCGGTTTTTGATTTTTACACCATGATAAACTATGTGCATACAACGCTGGTGCGAAGGCCTTTTCACGGATTCATGTAGATGATGCTATACAAATACGATTTACAAGGAAAGAATAAAAAAAAGGACTGTAATAAAAAACGAGGAAATTATGAAAAATAAAAATTTTGATGTTATTATTATTGGTGGTGGCATCATGGGCTCATCCACAGCATATCATCTGATGCTGGCGGATTCATCTTTAAACGTGGTTGTTATTGAAAAGGATTTGAGTTATGAAAAAGCCTCCACAGCTCTCTCCATGGTGAATGCTCGGATTCAGTTCAGTCTGAAGGAGAATGTCCAGATTTCTCAATATGCTTTTAAGGTGCTTGAAAATTTTGAAAATGAGATGGCAGTTGACGGAAAAAAACCTGTCATTTTTTATTGCAGGGAGGGGAACCTGTTTCTCTATGATAAAAAAAGTGAACCTGCTGCCAGAAGGGCTTTTGATATGCAAAAAGAGCTGGGATGTGCCATTGAGTGGTGGTCACCGGAAAAAATAAAGAAAAAATATCCCATTTATGAAAACCTGGACGGCATAGTGGGGGGAGCCTTTGGGTCAGAAGACGGCCATTTTGATGCCTATTCCGTATTAATGGGGTATAAAGCAAAGGCAAAATCCATGGGGGTTGCTTTCTTACAGGACGAGGTGGTTGAATTACTCACGGATGGAAATGGGAATCGTTCCCAAACTGCCATTCAAGGTGTAAAAACAGCTTCCGGCGAAACATATTTTTCTTCCCATGTAGTGAATTGTACTGGAGCATGGGCAGCCCGACTGGTAAAAACAGCTGGCATTGACCTTCCAATCGACCCTACAAAACGTCAGGTATTTGCTGTAAAACCTGAATTTACACTTGATGGCCCCCTGCCATTGACAGTCCTGCCATCGGGATTCTATTTCAGGACAGAAACCGGCGGCCTTCTGTTGCTGGGTAAATCCATGGAAGACGATCCCATTGGGTTTGATTTTTCATGGGACCAGGATCGCTTTGAAGAATTATGGGGAGAATTATATGAGTTTGCGCCGGTGTTTGAAGCATTGAAGCTGATCAAAGGATGGGCTGGGCTTTATGCCGTCAATACAATGGATGAAAATGCTATTTTAGGAGAATGGCCGGATCTGAAAGGTTTTTATCTTGCCAATGGTTTTTCCGGCCATGGATTGCAGCAGGGTCCTGCTGTGGGGAGATATATGACAGAACTTATTTTAAAGAAAAAACCAATACTGGATCTATCGATTTTCAGTCCTGAAAGGGTACTCTCCAAATCGCCGATTTTTGAGGACGGAATTGTATAAAAAACAGATGATAAGGACTGCAAATTTTATGACAACATTAAAAAATCATTGAAGTCAACGGAATTCCAGGATTAAAACCCCCGGCTAATTCATACATTGGATTATCTCTATTCATTTTTATTGTGCAAATAGTTCTTGCAAGCAGTTCACGATTTTGACTTGGGCTCTTTGAGAAATTGTACCAAGTTTTTGAATTAACCTGAATTTATCAACTGCCCGTAACTGGTCCAATAGAATCAAACCTTTTTTACCTTGAAAGGTGCATTGGATTCGAGTTGGAAAATTGAATCCTTTAGATGTCATTGGCGCAATTATAGCGGTTTTTAGCGAAGACATTTCATCGGGGGAAATGATGACACATGGTCTTGTTTTTTTGATCTCTAAACCCTTTGTCGGATCCAATCGAATTAACCAAATGTCGAATCTATGCATATTCTGTTTTACCATTCCCAATCCTCATTATCGTTAAGCGGAGCATCTAACCACTCCTGATCAATCCACTCCTGATCAATCCACTCCTGATCAATTGGATCAGTTTTTTCAAATTTTAAAATTTTTTCAAATTCTTTTTTCCACCCCTGCCTTGATTTTTGTAGTGGTTGAATTAACAGCCCGTCATCATTAACCTTAAAAAGCAATTCGTTGCCTTCTAATTGAGCCTGTTCTATAATTGCTTTTGGAATCCTTACACCTTGCGAGTTTCCAATTCTTATCAAAGTAGTCATTTTTGTCTCCACTTGCGGTTGATGTAATTACATTATCATCACATCAAAAGAAATCGTCAATAATTAATCCATACGATCATCCACAGGAAAACCGTTTTGCCTGGCTTGGGAAAGGCTCCGATAAAATCGACAATCCATCAGGCGATATTTTTTTATTTTAGCGGATGTGTGTCCGCCTATGACCAGAAAACTGTGCCCAAGGCCCTGGACGGTATCTTATCCGCACTGGATATCGCCTATACGATTTCCAGTGATGAACTTTAGATCTTGATCCATGTCAATGAATTGATTATTTAATTCATATAGCATTATTTTCAATTTAACTCAGGGTATCTAACTTTATGAAGATATAATAGATCCTGGTACCCAAACAAAAATGAAAGGTGGGGGGCAATGCCCGCCAGCAGTAGGATTATCAGAAATACTCTGGTCCTGGATCGGTGCTTTTTGCGGTATCCTGCCCGTGGCATGGCTGAATTACAATCTATTTAACAGTACAGATTTGGTCT
>JAOZST010000186.1:0-2126 GCA_029939535.1 Desulfobacteraceae bacterium
CGGGCCAGGGCAGAGGTAACAATATGGTCAATGAGCAGCCTGTAGTCTTCCATGGGTCCCTGGTCAGAGGGATGGTGCATGGTAAACATCTGGGGGCTCCAGCTTTTTATGGGTTTTAATCCTGGAATTCCGTTGACTTCAATGATCTTTAGCTGGCCCTTGGCATCCAGCCTCATGTCTGCCCTGACATGGTCCAGGCAGTTCAGGGCTTCCATGGCCTGGCGGGTCACTTTAATGGCTTCCTTGGCATGGGTGTTTGTAGGCCTGATTTTGGTGGCACCGACTCCCCTGAGATCTGCCCGAAGAATGGGATACTTGCCAAACAGAGATTCATCCACTATCACTTTTCCGGGTAAAAATTCCTGGTGCTCACCGTTTCCCAGCATGAGAACGGTATATTCCTTTCCGGGCAGATATTCTTCAACCAGGGCTGGCTGGTCATATTCTTTGTGGATAAAAGCCACCTGTTTTTCCAGGGCTTCTGGATTTTCAACCACACTATCGTCGTTGATACCAACGGACCTGGATTCATAGCTGGGTTTTACAAACGCGGGAAAGGTAAGCTCTGGCAGGGCATCACCAGGTTCAATCTGATAGTGATAGGGCACAGGTACATTATTGGCTGCCATGATTTTATGGGTAGCTGTCTTGTGTATCAATGCCTTCATTGTGTCAGCATTGGGCCCGATATAGGGGATGCTGCGGTCATCAAATATATCAGCAAGCCATTTTTCATCTCCTTCGCTCATGCCGATTGTTTCAGATTTGCTGGAAATATGGTACAGAGCACTCCATACAAGGTCAAAACTTTTTTCTTCAATGGCCCTGTAAAATTCATCCATACTGGATACAAAGGCTATTTCAGCTTCTTTGCCCGAGGCTTTGATGGCCTTGCAGACTTCTTCTGTTACTTTTATATCGCCCCATCCCTGGGCATCTCCGGCCGGTCCTGTGATTAATAGTATTTTTTTCATGCTCCTCCTGTTTTTATTTTTTTATGCAACCTGAAATAAATTTTCGTCCCAGGTATAGCTTTTGAGTGCTTCAATGGTCTGGGGGGAAACCTGGGCAAGAAGTTTTTCATAGGCTTTGATTCGAGATTCCTCCCAGAATACTCTGGATACTATTTTCATATCAATATCAGGATATGGTATCTGGGTTGTATCTTTTGTCTGGCATGCGATACTGGCCATTCTTGTATTGGGATTTAAGATGCAGACTTGGCCTTTGGTATCCCTGGCAAGGGCCTGGGAAAATTGTCCGGAGCAATAACCAAAATGGGTGCAGCAAAGTGCGGCAAAGACTTTTCCTTTAAAAGAGTTTAATTGTAAGGCCGCTTCTTTAACGTTGGTATCAATCATCTGGGATACATCCACACTGAAGGGGTCTCTTTCAATTTTACCTGCCAGGTTTACACATCCCTGGGTAATGATCCTTTTTGGCGCTATTCCCATTTTTACCAGGGCCTTTTTATGGGATGCGTCACCAATGGTGGTGGGGGTTCCGAATATTACCACCCGACTGTTTGGGGTCTTTGTCAGGTGTTCATAAATGAGTTCAACTCCGTGATCCACAATGCCTGTCACCTGGATGTTGGTTTTTTGGGAAAAGGCGGTAAAGGGATAAACAACAGACAGGGTATTGCAGGCAATCAGGATGGTATCGGGATTAAATTCGGCCATGGCATTCATGGCATTGTTGAAAACATTGGCCCTGGCATTCATGTCTGGAAAATGATTGTATCCCTTATTCTGTTCTGGCCAGGCATTAAAATAGACCATGTTGATTTTTTCAAAGGAAGAATTTTTTTTCATCTGCCTGGCAATGTCTGCAAAAACAGACAGGCCCCCAAGACCGGAATCAGAGACCAGGATGGTGGTCTTGTTTTTATTCATCTGCAATATCCCCTGTTATGATTTTCCAATAAGTTTACGGGTCAGCCATTCTTCAGCCAGACCCCTTGCCCAGCCAGGTGAAGACTCAAGTTCATTGTTTACCATCCGGTTCATCATGTCTTTCCAATGATAAAAATGCTGGCAGGTGGTCAAACGGTTCCGGAACATGGCTGCTGCTTTTTGGGGTTCTGTTTCCATTTTTTTCAGGATAGTGGCAACCTCATTTTTAAA
>JAOZST010000186.1:2226-7519 GCA_029939535.1 Desulfobacteraceae bacterium
TTGTGGAATTTAATGCCCTGGGGCACATGGGGATGGTGACCGATCACTGCATCGGCACCGGCCTCTGCCATTTTTTCAAAGGCATCCATGACATAGGGCGGAGCAAAAGGGATATATTCCAGGCCGCAATGGGCAATGACAATAACCAGATCAACTTCTTGTTTAAGGGATTTAATCCTGGCTTCGAGCCTTGGAATCTCCCAGCCCATGACCCCTGGGCCAATGCCTGCTGCTGTCTGGTCTTCTCCTTCACTGAAATTGACAATGGCAATTTCAATGCCATTGGCTGTCAGGATCAGGGGTTTTCCAGCTTCATCAAGGGAGTTTCCAGCTCCGGTCCATTGAATCTGGTTTTTATCAAGAGTCTCAATGGTGTCCTGGAATGCAGAAAGACCAAAGTCAAAGACATGGTTGTTGGCCAGGGTTACTGCATCAATGGGAACAGCTGTCAGCCCCTTTACATGCTTTGACTCGCCTTTGAAAACAGCACCGCTTTTACATACTGGATTCCCCTGGTCGCTTAAGGGGGCTTCCAGATTAACAATGGAAAGGTCGGCAGATCTGATGATGGGCAGAAGATCCCCATACACAGATTCAGGATCAGTCTCAATGATATTTTGGAAAAGGCGGATAGGGGCCCAGTCCCCTGCAATGCACAGGGTGGCCTCTGTGGTTTTCTTTGATGACCAGCAGCCCTGGTCCCAGTTAAATGAAGAAACAGACAGCATATTATTGTTCTCCGGAAAGTATGTAGTGGTTGGGCATGCGTTTAGTCAAAGAAGCCACCACCTCGTAATTGATGGTGCCGATTGTGTCTGCAATGTCATTGGCTGTGATTTTTTCTTCCCCCTGGCTGCCCATGATCACCACCTCATCTCCCAGTGCGCAGTCAGGGATATGACCCACATCAATCATGGTGAAATCCATGCACACCCTGCCGGTAATCCTGGCCTTTATCCCCTTGACAAGCATTTGTCCCTTTGAAGAAAGGAGACGGCTGTAGCCGTCTGCATATCCAATGGGAACCGTGGCAATTCGTGTTGGGATCTGGGTGACATGGGTGGATCCATAACTGATTTTAAACCCCTTGGAAACGTTTTTTAAATGGATGATTTTTGAGCGGATTGACATGACAGGTTCAAGGCTGATCCGTGTCTGATCCATTTCATTGGACGGCCAGAGTCCGTACATTGCAATTCCAGGGCGGACCATTTTAAAGTGGGAATCAGGCATGTCAATCATGGCAGCTGAGTTTGCACCATGGAGCACAGGTGGTGTTAATCCTTTTTCCTCAAGTTTTGCAATCAGGGTTTTAAACCGGTCAAGCTGGCGCTGGGTATGGGCCTTGTCCCTGGCATCTGCATTGGCCATGTGGGTGTATAACCCCTCTATTTCAAGTCCTTTTAAATGATGTATTGCCAGTATCTCTTCAACACTTTTCCAGGGCTGGCCCAGGGAATCAGATGAATCAGGGAGGACACCAGGTTCATTGGATGTTAGAAATTGATCATGGAGAACACCCAGCCTGCCCATGCCTGTGTCCACTTCAACGTGGACCTTTAAAGATTTTTTTAAATCCTTTGCCCTGGAAGCGATGTGCTGGGCTGTTTCAAGACAGGTCAGGGTAATACGGATATCATGGGCAATGAGAAAGGGAACCTGTTCCGGCAGCACATCACCAAACAAAAGAATGGGCACATCAAAACCAGCTTCCCTAAGTTCAACTGCTTCGGAGATCCTGGCAACTGCCAGGCAGTCTGCTCCGTTTTCCAGGACAGTACGGGCAACCTCTATTGCACCGTGCCCATAAGCATTCGCCTTGACTGTGGCCATGAATTGAGTCCCGGGTAAAAGAAGTCCTTTCAATTCCCTGACATTGCGGGCCAATGCCCCAAGGTCAATATCAACTATGGTCTGGGGCTCTAGGGTAAGGGTTTTTGCCTGCATCTATTTATTGGTTCACAGGAGGGTTAAAGACCCTCTGGGCCAGTTCATTGTCCAGCATGAGCAGGCCGTGTCCTTCCCCTTTGACCAGTTTGAGTTTGTTCAGGATGGCCTCCATGGATGCTTCTTCCTCAACCTGTTCTTCCACAAACCAGTCCAGATGTTTTTTAGCGGCATGGTCGTTTTCCTGGATGGCAAGGTCCATTAGGCTGTTGATAAGGCTGGAGACCAGTTTTTCATGGTCATAGGCCAGCTCAAACACCTCCAGTGGAGAGGTGAACTCCGTCTTGGGAGCTTCTAGGGCGTTTAGATAAACCCTGCCCCCCCTTTCATTTAAAAATCTATACATTTTCATGGCATGGAACCGTTCTTCTTCCACCTGGACCAGAAAAAAATTTTCAAATCCGCTTAACCCGGTGGAGTTAAAATAGGATGCCATGGAAAGGTAGTAATACTCTGAAAAAAGTTCACGATTTATCTGATTGTTAATGGCTTCCTGTAATTTTTTCGATATCATGTGATCCTCCGGTTAAATTTATAGTAATTTGCATTTAGCTGTTAGCCATCAGGCTTTAGCTGGCAGCTAATGGCTAACAGCTCGCTAAATTCTTTTATTTTTTTGCCTTTTCTCTTAAAGCCCTATACAGCTTCTGGGTTATCTCGCCTGAAACACCTTTGCCTATTTTTTTATTGTCAATTGTTTTGATCCCCAGAATTTCAGTAATAGTTCCCGTTAAAAATGCTTCATCAGCAGAAAAGATATCGTCCTTTGTGATAAACTTTTCCTGGGTCTTTATTCCCAGATCCCGGGCAAGATTGAGTACAACCATGCGTGTTATGCCCGGAAGAATATTTTTCGTCAGAGGAGGGGTTATGATACCCTTATCCTTAATAATGAAAAAATTAGAGCTTGTGCCCTCCCTTATGATCCCATCCTTTGAGACAAAAATAGCATCAAAGACACCCTGGTTTTTTGCTTTCTGCTTTGCCATTGCATTGGGAAGGATTTGAACGGTCTTGATATCACAGTTTGACCATCTTTCATCTTCCACGGTAATGATGTCTATCCCTTCCTCTCGTAATTTGGAAGACAACTCTTTAACTTTTTTTATGGTCATTATTATCTGGACTTTTATATCCTTGGCCCAGGCATGATCCCTTGGGGCAACACCCCTTGAAATCTGGATATAAAGTCCTGCCCTGTCAATCCGGGCTTTATTAAAAATTTCATGAACTGCATTTTTAATAAAAGCTGGGTCTGTTTCTGGAAATAAAAGACCTTTCATGGAGTTCTGGAGTCTGTCAAGGTGTTCTTCCATGCAAAACATTTTTCCATTGTAACTGGCTATGAATTCATAAACTGCATCACCAAACTGATATCCCCTGTCCTCTATGGGAACATAGGTGTCTTCAATGGGTAGTATCTTTCCGTTTAAATAGGCCAATTCAGGCATGATAAACTCCTTTAGATTTACAGATACAAAAAATATTGTTTTTAACAAACAATCTTACTTTGAGGAGCTATATTAAATCCTAATCAAAGTTGTCAATAATAAACTTGCACTTCACACTATTGTGAAATTTTTTGACTCCAATAGATTGAGTTGACTTAACAGGTTTGTATGTTGTAACTTTTTTAATTTTCTTAGATGATGGAGTAGCACAAATAAAATGATAATTTTGAATACCATATTCCCTTTGTTTGTACTTCTTTTTTTGGGCAGTATTTTAAAAAAGCTTAACATAACAAACGACATTTTTTTAAGAACATCTGATAAATTGATTTATTATATTTTTTTTCCTGCCATGCTTTTCTGGAAGATAGGAGGTTCCTCGTCAAAGGGTGGAATCAGTATTGGTTTGTGTGTTGCCGCAATTATTGCCGTTTGTATTGTTTATATCTTAAGTCTTATAAGCATGAAAATCTTTAAGATATCAAGTTTTCAGGCAGGGACGTTTTCCCAGGCCTGTTACAGGTTTAATACATATCTTGGTATGGCTATTCTGATAAATACCCTGGGTGAGCCGGGAGTCTTAAATTTTGGAATACTTTTAGGCTTCATAATTCCAATTATAAATGTTTTTGCAGTTGCAACCCTGATATGGCACTCGGGCCATGAACTTGATTTGAAAGAAAAAATTAATTTCATGATCAAAGCTTTAGTATCCAATCCCCTTATTATTGGATGTGTTGCAGGTATTATTTTTTCAAAGTTCAACCTTAAATTCCCTGTGTTTATAGACAACACGTTCAGCCTTATGACTGCCGTTACTTTGCCTCTGGCATTGATCTCCATTGGAGGCTCTCTTTCCTTTGCAGGTCTTGCAAATAATACAAAAATTTCATTTCTTGCCTCTTTTTTGAAATTATTAATTCTGCCTCTGACAGGGTATATACTGCTCAAGGCCTTCAATATAACAGGGGTCCCCTTTAAAACAGGGATGATATTTTTTGCCCTTCCAACTTCAACGGCAATCTATGTTCTATCTTCACAACTTAACAGTGATACTGAACTTGCGTCTGCTTCAATAATGCTTTCAACTCTGCTGTCTTTTTTTCCCTTATCCATTATTTTGCTCATTTAAAAATGTTGTGAAAAATAGTTAATTTGAGAATTGATTTTGGTAATTACAATTTAAAACTATTTTTGAAGCATTATGAAGGATGCCAAATTTTGAAATGTCTTTACATTGTTCACAGATATGTTATGAAATTGCCGAAGTAAAAAAACAATCTTGACCAAATATAATTTTAAGCTGTGTGATATCCAGGTTTACTTTGCAACTTGTTGAACATGGTATAGGGGGGGGAAGAGGGAATGGCTGTTCAGTTCACTAATCGTATTGGCAAACAGTATTATCTCCAAGAAGGAAAAACAAAGACTGGAAAACCTCGATATTTTTTCTCGGCACAACAACAGGGGAAAGGTGAGATTGTTGATCAGATCCCTTCTGGATATGAAATCTATGAGCATCCAGAAAACGCTCAGGTGTTTTTAAGAAAAATACGTTCCCAACTAATCACCGACTTTGAGAAACAACTCGTTGAGAAAGCTGTCAAAGCATTGCAACGCTCCAAACGGTATATCATTGATCGTAAGAATGAGTATATCACGATTTATGAATCAAGTGCCGATGTTGAAAATGTCACAAGGATCTTTAGTGATTCCCCGAAATCTACCCATCTTCGTTCAGGAATTACGATGGATGATGCCATAAATATGATTGTCGGTGGGCACTATACTGCCATGCTCCGATTTAACCTTGCGAATAGAGAGCAACGAACATTTACGGCAGAACGGTTCTGTTTTCGAGGCGCAATTGATGATTGGATCTATCTTGATGGTCC
>JAOZST010000187.1:0-7494 GCA_029939535.1 Desulfobacteraceae bacterium
TGCGGCTCGGTAGATAATTTGATGATAATCGGTGTCATATTGAGATAATATTTTTCGAGAGTCGGGATGATCGCTTTCCATTCCTTTTGCTTTTTCTAAAATTTGACTTAACTGATCAATTTCTTCGGAACTGATATTTTGAGATGCTAACTCTGCGCAAAGGCCTTCCAGAGCTTTTCGAATCTGAACCACTTCTTTAAGTGTTTGGATATCCAATGTAACAACCCGTGTACCAAATTGGGGGATAATTTCAATGAGCCCGTCACGTTGAAGCTCTTGATATATCTCTCTTAATGGTGTCTTGCCAATTCCGTAACGGTCGATCAAATTCTGCTCAACCAACCGCTGCCCAGCCTGAATTTGATTGGTTATAATTTTATGGCGTAAACTTTCATAAACTTCTATCTTTAAATCTGCCTTAGTACGCTTGGGCAGTGATTGAAATTTTCCTTTAATTTCTTTATTTTTTTGTTTTTTTCCCATAGTTGCTCATTAAAATTGATTGCCAGATTTAAATAATTTAGACAATTATTAGGATAAAAAATTATTTTTTGTCAAGAAAAATATGGCGACTTCAGAGGCAATGTAGAAGTAAAATAGAAGCTCGAGCCTGTCATTTTTATAAATGGTTTAATGATTTTCGTGAATTTTCTTTACAGATTCCCTTGACCCCTGCCTGGAATTGGAATAATCCATGTGAATACAATCCATTACAAATAGGAAAATACCGCAAATGAAATACCATCCATGGCAGGGACATGATTTCTGACCAGGTAGAAGAAATCAAAACATATTTCTGGGAACACCAAAAGGGATATCATGGTGCTTTTAAACTCAACTATCCAGGCCAGTATGAAGACCAGCAGGCATTATTCCAACAGCCAAGGCCAAAATCCATAGAAACCCATAATGGCGTATTTTTAAGCGGTGAATCCACATCCTGGGCCGGAGGATGGATTGAAGGTACACTCCACAGCGGACTTGATGCTGCCCTGGCCGTAATCCAGAAACTTTGCATACATCCCGGTGCTTAAATCTCACCCCCAGGATTACCACTACCATGCAGGATAAATATCAACCCAAAGATATAAAGGAAAAAACAGAATGGATCTGAAAATTTTTGAAACCATGAATAAAAAAGAACTCCAGACCTATATTGAATTTCTTTTATGGAATTATAGAGTCATGGATGCCTTCTGGTTTATCAGAATCTCGGAAAACTTTGATCAGGCCACGGCAGAAAAAATCAATGAAGAGGTCTGGGACCGGGTGGCAGGCTTTGCTGCCAAAGATCTTATGAAAAAATTTCCAGCCCCTGAAAAGGGACTCAAGGGCTTTGTCCATGCCTTAAAACGATTCCCCTGGTGCATCCTGGTGGGCTATGACATCCTGGAAACCCCCGATGAAGTGATCATTACCGTGCCCTCCTGCCCTGCCCAGGAAGCCCGCCTCAAGAGAGGTCAGGAAGAATATGTCTGCAAACACATGCACATGAAAGAGTTTGAAAGTTTTGCCAGAGTCATCGATGACCGCATCCATGTGGAATGCGTGTTTGCTCCACCAGATCCCCATCCCAATGACATGTTCTGCAAATGGCGGTTCACCCTGATCAAATAAAGATGGTCAAAGAAAAATGACCAAAGAAAAATGACCAAAGAATAAACAGGATCACTCCAGTTTGCTTTTCTGAACCTTCCCCAGGGAAGTACGGGGAAACTGGGACCTGAAACTGACTTTTTTAGGCCATTTATATTTTGCAAGCCTGCCCTTGCACATGGCAATCACATCTTCGTCATTTAAGGAGGAACCAGGGATTTGAATCACAAAGGCATGACCAGATTCACCCCAGGTCTTATCAGGCATTCCCTTTACAGCCACTTCCTCGATTTCAGGATGAAGCTTGAGAACTTTTTCCACTTCAGCAGGGTAGACATTCTCCCCCCCGGAAATATACATGTCCCCTGCCCTTCCAGCCAGATAGAAAAAACCGTCCTCATCCATCCTTGCCAGGTCTCCCGTGTGCAGATAACCATTCTTAATGGTATCTTCTGTTTTTACAGGATCCTGCCAATACTCTTTCATCATTATTGAACCCCGGACAACTATCTCGCCTATTTCTCCGGGCCTGGCCTTTTTCCCTTGATCATCCAGGATTGAGACTTCAGCATGGAAAACCGGCCTACCAACAGTTCCAGGTTTTTTCAGGGGGTCTTTTTCAGAAGCCCATAACAGGATGGAAGTTTCTGTCTGCCCCATGACCTGGCGGAAGGCCAGGCCGGCATCATCACATTTTTTGATTAAATCTTCTGTCAATTTTTCCCCACCACCGGCACAGACCCTGAGTGAAGAGATATCCCCTCTTTTTTCAGGAGCAACCTTTAATAATTCCCTGTAAACCGTGGGAACTCCGAGGAATTTTGTGATTTGAAATTTTTCAATATCCTTGTAAACCTGTAATGGTTCAAATTTACGGTGGAGCACAATGGTGGCCCCCTTATAAAAAATAGGGGCAGCCTGGATAAAAAGGCCCCCTGAGTGAAACAGGGGTAAAAAAATCATCATGACATCACTGGGATGAAGCTTAAAAAATATATCTGCATTCAAGCAGTTGAAAAAGGTTTTTCTATGGGAAAGCACCGCCCCCTTAGGTTTGCCCGTGGTGCCGGAAGTATACATTATAACCTGGGGTTCTTCAGGGTCTGCAGGCCCCAGGCTTCTTGTCAAAAACGCCCGCTTCCCGTCAAACCGTCTACTTGCCTGGCCAAAGTCAAAGGTACGTCCATTGGGCCTGATTTTTCCCACCACAGCCACCATCATGGGCGGCAGATAGCTTTCCAAGACCAGGGCATTGACCACGGCGAAAAAATCTTCCCCATGGACAAAAAGCCGGGGCCTGCAATTTTTAATAAAATAGTCCAGTTCTTTGGATGTAATGCGAAAATTAATGGGGACAAAAATAGCCCCAAGCCTGGAGCATGCCAGAAACAGATCCAGAAATTCCGGGCAATTGTTGAGCATCACCGCCACCCGGTCTCCCTTTTCAATGCCAATGGACTGAAGCCAGCAGCTTGTCCGGTCTGCACGCCTGCAAAGGTCTCCATAGGAAATGGTTTTCCCTTCAAACAAAAGGGCAGGCTTATCCGGTGTCAGTTCAGCCCAGCGCTGGACCCACCAGGCAATATTCATGGATTTAATCATTTGTCCTCCAGAAAGACGAAACTTTGGTCAAGTTTTTTTTTGCTTTATCCTTTTATTGACCAAATCCCGATAAATTTCAACCTTGACTTTTATATCAAAAAAAAAATAGTTGCCCTAAACAATGAATGCCTTTTGTTTCTGGGCAATGGGAGCAAGCAGAACCCCGGACAAAAGCCTATTTAAATATTACGAACAATGATGAGGCTTGACCTATAAAATGAAATCCAGTATTCGTATTCTTCAAGCCCTGGCGTTTCTCTCCATTCTAACTGGTTCAATGGTTCTTGCCCAGGGCCAGCCCCCGGCCAGGGTGGTCATCTCAAAAATTGTTTTCCAAAAACTTGCCCAAAACCGCTCTTTTATCGGAACACTCTATTATGAACGGATCAGCCATGTTTCCTCGGAAGTTTCAGGCCTGGTAACCAAAATAGACGTTAGAGATAGCGCCTTCGACCGGACCAGCCCGTTGTCATTGTAGAAAAAAATCAGGCTGATAAAAACTAAGATGAATATTATACGTTTTTTTATCCACAAACCCGTAACTGTGGCAGTGGGTGTAATCATGACTGTCCTGTTCGGCCTGATCGGGTTTCAAAAGCTTCCGGTCCAGTTGACACCGGATGTTGAAACTCCGTTGATCACTGTAAATACGGCCTGGTATGGTGCCACCCCCTATGAAATAGAAAAAGAGATCATTGAAAGGCAGGGAAAAGTTTTAAAAGGCCTCCAGGGACTAACGGAGATGGAGAGTTCCAGTTTCAACGGACTGGGTACCATTACCCGTGCCCGTGAACTCATACCCCTTTTTAACCGGGTAATCCGTTCAATCCCCGGGGTGTTTGGTGTCAGCATCCAGGCCGGGATTTTTGAGTCTGGTATTGGAAAAGGCAGAACCGTGGATGTCAATATTTCCGGCGATAAAATGGATGATATTATCCAGGCCGCCTATGCACTGTTCGGAACAATTTCTTCAAAAATGGTAAATACCCAGGTGCGGCCAATACCCTCCCTGCTGGTTTTTATCATTGGTTTTGAAACAGATAAATCCCTGAAAACCCAATAAGACCTCTTGACGGCTTAGTGTGCCAGGCTTTAAATGAATAAAATCAAACCAAAGTCGTCTTTCTGATTACCGGCTGCAGGAAATATGAAAAACAGGAACAGGAAAATCTTTTTCCGGAACTACTTCCACATTGAAAAGAATTTTTGTTTTTTGAATCATCTTCATTTTTGCCTTGAATTTATTCTTGTTCTCGTCTTTCAATACATAGGGACCTATTTTCTTACCAAGGAGAAGGGCCTGGATATTTTTTTGGGTCAATTTTTTACCGGAGACCTCTTTCCAGATAACAAAAAGGCAGTTACCATCTTCAGGCCTCCAGTTTGAACACCCATACCCTTTTTTCCCTTCAATTATTTCCCCTCCGCACAAAGGGCATACAGGTTCTGACTGTGCTATTTCTTTCTGTAACGGAACCAAGATTTTTTGGGCTTTTGATTTGACTTCTGCAAGTTTCAGCTCGTTTATTGCATCCCTTACAAATTGTTTGATATTTACAAGAAATTTGGTATCAGAATCCTCGCCAAGGGCTATCCTGTTCAGACCCATCTCCCATCTGGCTGTTTCCTCGGGTGATGTGAGAACAGAAGAGATGGGACATTTTCTCAGCATATCCACCAGAAAAGACCCCTTGTCCAATGCCTTCAGCTTTTTCCCAACCCGTTTAATATATTTTCGCATAATAAGGGTTTCAATGATCTGGGCCCTGGTAGACTGGGTGCCGATGCCGATATCACCCCGATAAAATTTTTTGATCTCCTTCTGGGAAACATATCTGCCAGGATTGGTCATGTCTTTTAACAAAAGAGAATCCGTGTATTCCGGGGGTGGCAGGGTTTGTTTTTCTTCAGACATAATTTTTTCAGCAGCGCCTGTATCCCCTTTAACCAAGGGTGGAATTACTTCAACAACATCTTTTTCTTTTGTTTTTTCCTGATAAATTTTCCTCCATCCCGACACCAGGATTATTTTTCCCCGGGTTAAAAAGGTTTCATTGCTGAATTTTGTGATTATCCGGGTGTTTTCAAACTGACAATCAGGATGGAATGCCGCTGCAAAACGTCTCATCACCAGGTCAAACAATTTTTTTTCATCGCTTGATGCCCCTGAAGGAACAGGTTTAAAGGGAATCAGGGCATGGTGGTCCGTAAGCTTGGCATCATTGAAAACCCTTTTATTTGAAAGAGCTACTCTTTGGGGATCAATACCTTTAAAAATTTCCGGATAAGTGCTGCCCATTTTGTTTATAATCTTTTCAACCATATCAAAATTCTGGGTGCCCAAAACCCTGGAGTCCGTTCTGGGATAAGACAGACACTTTCTATCCTGATACAACCCCTGGGCAAGATTTAAAGTTTTTTTAGCGGAAAAACCAAATTTTTGATTTGCCTCCTGCTGAAGGTCGGTAAGGGAAAAAAGCAAAGGGGGCAGATCCTTTTTTTTCTCCTTTAGTGCAGACAGGACAATTCCAGGGCCTGGTTTTAAATCAAGTTTTTTATAAAGTTTTTGGAAATCTTCCTTTTTTGTAAGCCTGGTTATGAGTTTATTATCCTTTTTTTCAAACCACTGGCCCATCCATTTGCCTTTGTCTCCCACAAACAAAATTTTAATTGTCCAATAGCTCTCTGGAATAAAATTATCCCTTTCTCTTTTGCGATCGCAAAGAAGCGCAAGAACGGCGGTCTGGACACGGCCCACAGAAAAAAGGTCTTTGAATCGAATCGTCAGCACCCTGGTGCAGTTCATGCCGATGAGCCAGTCAGACACCTGTCTGTAATAGCCGGCCCGCCATAGCCTGTCATAGTCCGTTACAGGCCTTAAATTGGCCATGGTGTTCCGGACCACTTCCGGAACAAGGGCCTGGCTGGTCCAAAAACGCAGAATACGTCCCTTGTCCAGAAAGTCTGATTCCAAAAGAATGGTCCTGGCGATTACTTCTCCTTCCCGGCCTGCATCTGTAGCGATAATTACCCTGTTAAATTTTTTTTGGGTAAGAAGGGTTTTTATTATCTTGAATTGCTTATAGGTTCTTTTGATGGGTTTATATTTGAATTGATCCGGTATCAGAGGAAGGGTATCCATTTTCCATTTTTTCAGATTCTGATCATAATCATCAGGCTCATACAGGGTAACAAGATGACCCACGGCCCAGGTAATTATATACTCATTTCCCTGAAAACACCCCTCCCCCCTTTTTTTTACACCCAGAGCTTTGGCAAAATCAGATGCCACTGAAAATTTTTCTGTCAAAATTAAATCTGTCATAAAAAATTTTTACCTTAATTTATTTATTTATGCTACTATTTTTGATTTATTGTACCAAATTTTACTTATACCGAACCCGTTTTAATTATACTGGAACAGAAATAAAGGAGAACCAAATGAATTTTGAAAACACAAGCCTGGTTTATTTCAGCCCCACTGAAACTACCAAAAAGATCCTTGAAGCCATTGCAAAAGGACTTGGAAAAGAAAATACTTCTGTCTATGATATTACAAAACCTGAAATCCGATCCCAGGCCGCACCTGAATTTAAGAATGATCTGGTATTGATTGGTGCCCCTGTTTATGGGGGACGGATTCAAACAGATGCTGCTGATTATTTTAAAACCATCAAGGCATCTGCTTCCCTGGCTGTTCTGGTTGTATTATACGGCAACCGGGAGTTTGAAGATGCCCTGCTTGAATTGAAAAATATTGCTGTTGATTGCGGATTTACACCCGTGGCAGGGGCAGTGTTTATCGGAGAACATTCTTTTTCCCATGATGAATTTAAAATTGCCCACAAAAGACCGGACAAAGATGATCTTGAAAAAGCATTTTCATTCGGACAGAAAATCGCTCAATTAATAAACGGCATTGAAAAACCAGAAATACCCCAACTTAAAGTCCCTGGAAATTTCCCCTACAAAGACAGCATGTCCAAGGCTTCTTCTCAGTTCATTGATGTCACGGATGACTGTGATGGGTGCGGCATATGTATCACAGCCTGCCCAAAAAATGCCATTGATGAATCCAATCATTATTCAACCATTGATGGAAAATGCATCTATTGCTGTGCCTGCATCAAAGCATGCCCTGTCCAGGCCAGAATCTTTAAACAGGGTCCCATAAAAGAAAAGGCAAAAGAATTGAGTGAAAATTGTGCTCTGAGAAAAGAGCCCCAGACATTTTTTATATAATCGTTTGATATATAGATTAATGATAGGTTCTTATCTGTATTATCTTTTGCTATT
>JAOZST010000044.1:0-24603 GCA_029939535.1 Desulfobacteraceae bacterium
GAAATATCTGCCGATGTACGGGATATGCAAAAATTATTGAGGCTGTTGCCCATACAGCCAATCCCCAGGAGCATTGTCCCGATTGTATAACTGCCAGCAAAACCGGTGGTAAACCAAATAAGATCCAGGGAGAGTAAAACATGTCTGATTACACCATTGTCGGAAAAAGAATGCCCAGGGTTGATTCCCGGGCCAAGGTCATGGGAAAGGCAATATTTACTGCTGATTTAAAACTGCCTGAAATGCTGGTTGGAAAAATCAAAAGAAGCCCCTATGCCCATGCCCGCATTGTAAACATTGATATTTCCAAGGCCATGGCGCTTCCAGGTGTAAAATCCGTTGTAACAGGAAAAGATACTGAAGGTGTCAAATGGGGGGTTTTTGCCTATACCCGGGATCAGGAATTCATTCAAACCCAAAAGGTCAGATACATTGGTGATGAAGTGGCTGGTGTGGCTGCTGTGGATGAAGAAACTGCCCTCAGAGCCCTTGATCTTATTGAAGTTGAATATGAGGAACTGCCTCCTGTTTTTGATCCCATGGAAGCCATGGCATCGGAAACAGAACTCATCCATGAAGATTTCCCCAACAATGTAAATATCCATGTAAACATTGATACTGGAAATGTGGATGAAAATTTTGAAAAAGCACACTATGTAAGAGAAGACACCTTTACGGCTCCGGAAGAGTCCTATTTCCAGGCAGAACCCTATGCCATTGCAGCCCGGTTTGACCATGAAGACTGTCTTGAAGTATGGTGCCCCAACGGCGGCCCCCACATGAAATCCAAACCCCTGTCCAATGCCTTTAAAATCCCCCTTCACAAGGTAAAGGTCAGGAAAATTGCCATTGGTGGCGCCTTTGGTGGACGATCGGAAATCTGTCCCGTGGATTATATCTGTGCCCTTCTGGCCAAAAAAACCAAAAGACCGGTTAAAATTGAGTTTACCAGGGAAGAAAACACAATTGCCACACGACAGGGACATGCCATGATCACCACCCATAAGACAGGGGTGGACAAAAATGGACAGGTCCTTGCCCGGGAAACAACCTGCTATATGGACGGTGGTGCCTATTCCAGCACCGGACCCATTGCCACCAGTGTTCCTTTTCTGTCCATGGAGCAGGCATACAGGATGGGAAGTGTTCGATACAACGGATATCGGATATATACCAACAAACCCATCCGGGGTATGATAAGAACCCATGGCCGTGGATTTGCCTGCGGCCTGGACACCCAGCTGGACATTATTGCAGATCATCTGGGTATTGATCCTGTGGAAATGAGACTGAGAAATTCACGCCAGCCCGGGGAGTATACCAGTACAAAATCCCATGTGGACTCCTGTGCCATGGATGAAACCATACACAAGGCTGTTGAAAAATCCAGGTTCAAGGAAAAATGGGGAAAACTGCCTCCATTCCACGGTATTGGCATTGGAACCAACTCTGTCCAGACGGGGTTTCCCATGGGAATCCGGGGCGGGTCCCAGTCTTTTATTAAGTTCAATGAAGATGGCGAAGCCACTGTAATGTCAGGGGTGGTGGACAATGGCCAGGGAAATGACAATATGCTGGTCCAGATCGCAGCTGAAGAGCTGGGGCTTTTACCCGAGGACATCCATCTGGTTTCAGCGGATACCGAGACCACATCTTCCGATCCTGGATCATACTCCCAGGTATCCACCTTTGTGGGTGGCCATGCAGTCCAGATTGCTGCTAAAAACTGCAAGAAAAAACTCTTTGAAGTGGCTGCAAAAATATTAAAGGTAAAACCAGATACCCTTGCAGCCAAAAATCGTTTAATTTTTGTTAAAGATGACCCGGAAAAATCTATACCCATTAAAAAGGTGGTAAGAATAAGCCTTTTAAACTTTAATTCAGTCAATGCCGAAGGCGGATACTGGCCCAAGGTGGACATGAAACGGGAGTGGGTTAAAAATCCCTATGGCCAGATGTGTGAAGCCTTTTCCTTTGGCACCACCATTGTGGAAGTAAAAGTGGACCCTGACACGGGACAGGTAGAGGTGATTGAAGTAACCGCTGCCCAGGATGTGGGATATGGTATAAATCCCCTGATCCTGGAAGGACAGTTCGAGGGTTCCATTGCCATGGGCGGACAGGGTGGAATTCTGACAGAATACCATGAATGGAAGGACGGCAGGTGCATCAACCCCACCATGCTGGATTATAAACTTCCCCTTGCCTGTGACATGCCGCCTAAAATCAACAATATTATTGTGGAATCCATAGATCCCAAGGGACCCTACGGTGCAAAAGAAGCAGGCATGTCCATTGCCATGTCAGCGGCCCAGGGTTATAGCGCAGCCGTGAGCAACGCCATTGGTGTTTACATGGATTCTTTTCCCTTAACCCCGGACAAAATTCTGGCTGCCATTAAAAAGAAAAAAGCTGAAACCATTCACCAGAAAGAAGAAAAAGAAGAACATGAAAAAAATTAAAGTTGAAGATGCTGTTGGAACTATTCTCGCCCACGACATGACACGGATCATCCGGGGAAAATTCAAAGGGGTTGGTTTTAAAAAAGGACAGGTTGTACAGGAAAAAGATATCCCGGAACTCTTGAAAATCGGTAAGCAGTACCTCTATGTTCTGGATATTGGAAAGGATGAACTCCATGAAAATGATGCTGCCAGGCGAATAGCAAGGGCTATTTCAGACCCTGCCCTGGAATTTTCCGAGCCCAGTGAAGGAAAAATCAATATCAGCACAAATTGTGCAGGTATGTTGAAAATCGATGTAAATGCACTTCTCCAGGTCAACAGGATGGGGAGCATTATTGTGGCCACACTGAAAAACAATTTTCCCTGTAAAAAAGGGGAAATCATTGCAGCCACAAGGATCATTCCCCTGACCATCCCCACCAGAAATATTGAAGAACTGGAAACCCTGGCAGAAAAAACAGCACCCATTCTTTCGGTCAGACCCTATCAATCCCTGAAAGTGGGTGCCGTGGTAACTGGATCTGAAGTTTACAAGGGACTTATAACAGATGATTTTGACCCCTCTGTGGGTAAAAAAATAACAGATGCCGGATGTACTCTAATCAAAAAAATAGTTGTGCCGGACAAGATAGATGCCATCTCCAGTGCAATCCTGGAATTAAAAAACCTTGGATGTGAATTGATCGTAACCACGGGAGGGCTTTCCGTGGACCCGGATGATGTTACCCGCCAGGGAGTCATCAAAACCGGTGCCCATGTCACATTCTATGGCAGTCCTGTTCTTCCCGGGGCCATGCTCATGATATCAAGGCTGGACAATATTCCTGTGCTCAGCCTGCCAGCCTGTGTTTTTTACTATAAACAGACTGTGTTTGACCTTATATTCCCAAGGGTTCTTGCTGGAGAAACCATAAGCGGGGATGATATCGCCGCCCTGGGCCATGGTGGGTTGTGCATGAACTGCAAGGTCTGCCATTATCCTGTCTGCTCATTTGGAAAATAATCCCATGGCAATCATCACCACAGGAACCGTATTTTCTTCAGCCATTTCAGGGCCTGTAAAAATTTTAGATCTCACAAGCTTTTGTGAATGCAGGCATTAAAATAAAATATCATCATCACAGGATATTCAAATGAAAATAGAAAAAATCAAAGACATTATCATTGCTGTAAAAGGAGCTGGAGAAATGGCAACTGGCACGGCCTGGCGACTTTTCCAATCCAATTTTAAAAATATCTATATGATGGAAATTCCAAGCCCCATGGCAGTGAGACGGCAGGTCAGTTTCTGTGAGGCTGTCCATGATGGAGAAATTATTGTGGAAGGTGTCAGAGCAAAAAAGAGTTTACATGTGGATGAGATCCCAGGGGCATGGGAGGAAAACACCATCCCTGTCCTTGTGGATCCGGAATGGAACGTAATAAAAAAAATCCAGCCCCATGTGGTCATTGATGCATGTATTGCAAAAAAAAACCTGGGGACAAATCTGTCTGAAGCCCCTTTGGTAATAGGACTTGGGCCTGGATTTGAAGCTGGAAAAGACGTGCACATGGTCATAGAAACCAACCGGGGCCACAACCTTGGAAGGATTATTTTAAAGGGCTGCCCTGAGCCCAACACAGGCGTTCCAGGGAATACCAGCGGGTATACCCATGAAAGAGTTCTCAGAGCACCCTGTGCCGGAACATTCCATTCTGATTTGTCCATCGGTGAAATGGTCAAAAAAGGACAGGTTGTCGGTTATGTTGACGACACCCCTGTTAAAGTGGAAATCGACGGTGTCCTCCGGGGCCAGATAAGAAGCAATACCCTGGTGGAAAACAAACTGAAGATCGGTGACATTGACCCCAGGGGGAATATCGAACATTGCACCACTATCTCGGATAAAGCAAGGGCTGTTGGTGGTAGTCTCCTGGAAGCTATTTTACAAAAATATAATAATTGATCAAATTATAAATCCCGGTGCAATTATAAATTTAGGAAATTTACTTATGTTGACCAAAGCATTTATCCCTTACAAAGGTTACTATTCCTCTCCCTTTGCCAAATGGCAGGGAAGCATGGCAAATGAACATTCCATAATTTTAGGCTCTGCCACTGCAAAAAACTGGCTTGGGACAAAAGGAATCAATCCTGATATCTTTGATTACCTAATCCTTGGAGCTACTGTTGGCCAGCCCTATACATTTTATGGGGGTCCCTGGGCATCTGCTCTGGTGGGCGCCCATAATATCCCGGGCTGCCTCATCAGTCAGGCATGTTCAACCTCCACCACTGTCATATTCCAGGCAGCCATGGGAATTGAAACAGAAATTTATAAAAATGTATTTACCCTGATGACGGACCGGTGTTCCAACGGTCCCCACACCATCTGGCCCAATCCCAAGGGCCCCGGTGGACAGGTGATTTCCGAGAACTGGGTCATGGATCAGTTCAACAATGATCCCTGGGCAAAAAATGCCATGATCCAGACAGCTGAAAACGTTGCCAGAGAGACAGGTGTCACCCGGGAACAATGTGACGAGCTTGCCCTGGTTCGGTATGAACAATATATGGACGGCCTGGCCAATGACAGGGAATTTCAGAAAAAATACATGTTTCCCGTCAATATCCAGTTATCTAAAAAGAAAACCATCACCATTGAAGCGGACGAAGGGATTATGCCCACAACAAAACAGGGTCTTGAAAACCTCAGGCCGGTTCTTCCGGAAGGGGCACATACCTTTGGGTCCCAGACCCATCCGGCTGATGGCAACTGCGGCCTCATCGTCACCACAAAGGCAAAAGCAGAGGAGCTAAGCCATGATCCGTCAAAGGATGCACAGATTCTTTCCTATGGGTTTTCCAGGTCAAAGAAAGGACACATGGCAATGGCAGTGGTCCCTGCTGCCCAAATGGCCCTGGACAAGGCCGGGATATCAATACAGGACGTGAAAGTGATCAAGACCCACAATCCCTTTGCTGCCAATGATATTTACCTGGCTGATCAGATGAACCTGGATATAAATTCATTTAATAATTTCGGATCATCCATTATATTTGGCCATCCCCAGGCTCCCACAGCAGGAAGATTGATCATAGAGGGCATTGAGGAACTGGCTGATAAAGGTGGTGGATATATGCTCTTTACCGGTTGTGCGGCTGGGGATACCGGGGCTGCTTTGGTGTTAAAAATGGGATAACAGCAAGAACAGCTGGAGCAGCGAGAAAAGATAGAAAAGCGAGAGCAGCTGGAAAAACTGAATCAGCGGGAACAGGATATGGAATTAATTTTTTATAAACTGACGCGTACCAGCGCATCAATTAGTTTTTCTCGCTGATGATTGATAACTTTTCTCGCTGTTATCTGACAAATTAACTTTGAAGGAGGAAATAAAATGCGAGTATTGATAATAGGCGGAGTAGGCGGTATGGGACAGGGAGTTGCAAGGGATCTGGTCAAGCAGGAACAGGTGACAGATGTTATTCTGGCTGATTTATATCCGGATCCTGAAAGGGTTTCAAAAAAATTGCGGGAAAACAAAAAAACCGCATTGATAAAAATGGATGTCAATGACCATGAAACTATGGTCAATGCCTTCAAAGAAGTCAATGTGGTCATCAACACGGCAGGACCCTTTTACAAGACTGCCGTACCCGTGGCAAAGGCTGCTGTGGAAGCAAAGGTAAATTATATTGATATCTGTGATGACTATGAGGGAACCGAGATTCTCTTTAATTCAGGCATTGATAAACTTGCAAAAGAAGCTGGCATCACAGTTCTTACAGGCATGGGGTCTGATCCCGGGACCAACAATATCCTGGTGAAATGGTATGCAGACAAACTGGACTCTGTTGATGAAATTTACCTTTACTGGGTGGTGAGCATTGCAGAACTTGCCGGTGCTGCCTGGGATCACAGCCTCCACATGACCCTTGGAAAAATTCCCCAATACATTGACGGCAAGCTGGTTTATGTGGAAGGCGGGACAGAAGAAGTGGCAGAACAGTTCCTGGAACCCCTTGGCACCTGCCATGTCCGGTACGTGGGCCATCCCCAGCCTTTGACCCTTCCCAAATATTTCAAAGGGGTTAAAAATGTTATCATCAAAGGAGCACTTATTCCTTTGTGGGTGGATGAACTGATACAGGAACAAAAAGCCACAGGGCTTTTAAGTACCGAGCCCATGGAAATTAAAGGCAGCCAGGTAACCCCCTATGATCTTGCATTAAAACTCTGGGAAACCATTCCTGAAGGCAGGGACAACGGACCCCAGTCATCCGGCCTCAAGGTCATTGTCAAAGGGAAAAAAGGGAATAGCAAAATCACTTACACTGCCGACATGGTGGGAAGAATGGCACCTGGAACCGGTTTACCTGCCTCCATAGCCTCTTTGATGATGGATGCAGGTGATGTGACTGTAAAGGGCGTGGTGGCCCCGGAGGGTTGTATTGATCCTTCAAAGTTCCTTGGCGCATTTTTAAAGAGGGGGGCCAGGATACATCAGACAGAAACCATTTCATCAATGTTTGAAGTGTAGCGTTTGAAGTGTAGCGATTCATAAAATAGAACAGGAGACGTCCCATGAAAGAGACTGAAAAATTAAATATAACCAAAAGCCTGGAATTATATGAAGAGGCAACCACACTGGTTCCCGGTGGCGTTCTGGGTGCCAGAAAACCCAATGATTTTATCAATGGTGAATATCCCATCTTTCTTGAAAGTGGGAAAGGCAGCCGGCTCATTGATGTTGACGGTAATGAATTTATTGATTTTCTCTGCGGGTACGGTCCCATTATTCTTGGATACCGGGAGGATGAGGTGGATGAGGCTGTTTACAGCCAGATAAAGGAAAAAGGGTTTTGTTTCACCCTGACCCAGAAATACCAGAACCTGCTGGCAAAAAAACTCAATGAAATCATACCCTGTTCTGAAATGAGCATTTTTCTTAAAACCGGCTCTGATGCCACCACTGCCAGTATTCGCATTGCAAGGGCCCATACCAATAAACTCAAGGTGATGCGCTGCGGTTACCATGGCTGGCATGACTGGTGTGTTGAAATGAAAGGCGGGATTCCCTCGAAATTCTATGAAGATGTATTTGAATTTCAATACAATCGCCTGGACCAGCTGGAAGCGTTGATGGAAACCCATGGAGACGAAACAGCCGCCATCATCATGACTCCCTTTGGGCATCCCAATCACCAAAAGATGGAGATTCCAGAACCCGGGTTCCTGGAAGGAGTGAGAAAGATTGCAGACAAATATGGTGCAGTCCTGGTATATGATGAAATCCGCACCGGCTTCAGGCTGACAATGGGAGGGGCCCAGAAACTCTATGGAGTCACTCCGGACCTCACCGTACTTGGAAAGGCCATGGCCAATGGATATCCCATCTCAGTGGTAACAGGGAAAAAAGAGATCATGATGGCAGCTGAATCCAAGCTTTTTATCTCTTCCACCTTTTTCCCCAACAGTGAAGCTTTTGTTGCAGCCCTTAAAACCATTGAAATTCTCGAACGGGATAATGTACTGGAAAATATCTGGGAAAAAGGCAGAGGATTCATGGAAAAAATCCAGGACCTCATTGACAAATATGATGTGGGAGCTGAACTCACAGGTGTGGCCCCCATGTTTTACATCACCTTTAAAAAGGATGAAACAGGGGCATACAAAGGCAAGCGTAAGGATTTTTACACCCAGCTGATACGGAAAGGGTTCTTTTTTACCCCCTTTCACCATTGCTATATCAGTTACCGCCATACCCGGGAAGACCTGGGCCTTACATTGGAGGCAATGGATGAAACCCTGGCTTTTATTCAGGATAAATACTCTTGAAATAGTCCCCCCTGCCCTGGTTTTTACTGGTTTCTACCGGGGCAGGATAAAAAGAAAAACCAGTCTTCTTTTTATCCCCCCGGTATTCAGTGATCTGTCAGTGTTCTTAAAGTGGCTGTTGTAATTCACCTGATAAAAAATCCCAAAAAAGCCAGGCGTTTTTTCACCTTTGAAAAATCAGTGGTCTTAACCAGTATATGATAATTTTCCGCCTTAATGACATGTTTTTTCAGGATCTTGTCTGTTGCTAATATAGACAAAAGTTCCCTGTCCTGCTTTACCCGGAAAACAGCCATGACCTGAACAGGTTCCAGGGGATTCATCCGAGCCAGGATCTCTTTGAAAAACCCTTCCCAGATTATTGGCGGTTTTTCAACAATATTATCCCTGAAAAATTGTATTTTATTCTCAACATCCTTATGGGTGGTGCAATCCTTTAAAAAGGATTCATAATTGACCATATAGCTGGACTTATTTATCTGTTGACCCACAGCTTCCAAAACCATTTTTTTAATGGGATCTTCCCCGTACATGGAGAGCATGGTCTTGTGTTCATCAATCTCAATCTTGGATGACTGGATTTTTATATCAACGGTAAAACGCTTTTTTCTTCCCAAAATATAATTTCCAAACTCTGTGAGCCTGACATATTTCAACCCGTCAAAAATACTGAGCCAGGATTTATCACCTTGTCGGCAAATGGTGTTTTCAGGATATGAATACCCAAGATCCACCATTCCCAGAGCGCCAAAAAAAAACATCATGGTATTGATAAAAGGAAGGGTTATAATATCATACATAGAAAAATGACAGACATATTTTCTTTCCATACGGCGATAGCTGTAATCTGATTTTATTGAAATATAAAGGTCATCAAACTCATAGTCTTCCGCAAAAGGGTTAAACTGAATTCCATTGTAATATGCCATTCTGGCAAGGTTATTGGTGGAAATCCATTCTCCTTTGGGCAATAATGCAAAGATCTCCTCAAGATCCTTGCGCATCTTCATTTCATCATCGTCTGAATCATAATACTCCATCTGATGTTTGATATAGGTAAAAGCTGACCGGCTGCGATGGCTTTCAAATTCCGTGAATGAAAAATATTGATTGATTCTTTTTTTAATAAAACCAGGTAAATTTTCCAGCTCCTTTGGTTCCCAGGGCCCCATGCAATTGAAAAAATCAGCAAGAAGTTTTGTTTTTAAATAATTAAATTCCTTGCCGCCATTTTTGTAATATTCATTAATTTGGCAGGTGTTTGCCATTTTTTTCAGAGAACTCATGAGGATACTGGTGTTTGCCTTGTTGAGCCTAAGATTTCCCTGGTCTATAAAGCTTAAAATAACAGGCAATTGTTGAAAAATATCATTGTTGTTTTTATGAACCTTTTTAACCCTGGATTTGATATCCGACACAGGAACCAGACGAATAAAATCGGGAAAAGGCATTATTTTTTCAATCAATGCCAGCAGGCCTGGATTAATGGCAATGGTATAGTTGTCTCTGGAGCCATAGGCCCAGTTTTCATGAATATGAAACAAAAAATAGGCTGGATTTTTTTTCACGGCCTTAAACAAAGGCATTCTGGCCATTGTCTCTGATGATGTATCTAAAACGGTATCCGGCGAATCTATTTCCATGAGTTGGAGGAGTTTTTTCTCAGCTGTCTGGGAATCGCATTCTCTAAGCTCCCAAACCAACAGATATAGCAGCATTACAACCTGTTTTGGCAATCTTTCCAATACGGTTTTAAAAAGGAGTTTATCAGATAAGACAACAGCCAGGAGCCGGATAATGGAATCTTCACAATTTATTCTAAGGGCTGCCAGATCTTTTTCTTTGTATTTTTTCTTATCCAGCAGATCCGGTATATGGCTCAAATATTGTTCATAAATCTTCTTTGGCATTGCAAATACACAATACATGCTGATAAATTTTTCTGTTCGATTATAGGAAGGCTTTTGCTTTTTAATAGGCTGACGACTTAATTTTCTATTTTCCCCTGAACCCTGTCTCCCTCCATTGGCGGCTGTATTGCCTTTTATTACCATACGGCATGCTTCCCTGACTAAGGGATTATTATCAAAACATAATTTCCGAAACAGAGTCTTTACCCAAGCCTGTTTATCATCCTTGATCGTATCTGCCACATGGCATCTTACATTGGGACTGGAATCCGAAGCCATCTGTGTGATAAACAGTTTGACATCCGGACTGGATGAATCTATCCCATAACACACCTTGACCATGTTTGCCTTTTGCTGCCAGGAAATAAATTTTTGAAGGCCCAGAATCGTTTTCAGTATTTTTCCGCTATCCTGGAAATAAATGCTGGCTTCATAGGCTTTCTGCCTGGCATACCAGGCCAGGGGGTGGGGGGAGTCAAAACCAAGATTTTCAACCAGAAGTTTTGGCAGTCTTTCCACAGATTGAAAAACCGAAAAATGGATCAATGCAATCAATCTGTCCTTCATGGAACCTAGGGAAGATAAAGAAAGTGAAAAACGTTCCCAGGTCCATTGGCTGATATCCTCCCTTATAAGCCTGGTCTCCAATGCTTTATGAAAACAGTTCATGCACTTTTGTTTTCCACTGGTATTGCTGGTAAACCTGGTAGCTGTTTTTTTACAGACAGGACATCTTCCATGGGTGATGACCCAGGGTTCCATCTCATCTATATAATCAAGACTCATCATGATTCTTCTCCAAGCAGCAATTCAATATCATCTTCATCCATCTGTTTTATGGAGGCATTATCACTGGCGATAAGGGAGTCAAACAGCTTTTTTTTCTTTTCCTGGAGTTTGAGAATCTTCTCTTCAATGCTTTTTCTGGCAATGAGGCGATAGCTGAACACAGTATTTTTCTGACCCATGCGATGGGCCCTGTCAATGGCCTGATTCTCTGCGGCTATATTCCACCAGGGATCAAAAAGAAAAACATAATCAGCAGCGGTCAAGTTCAGCCCAAGACCCCCTGTTTTCAATGTCATGAGCAAAGCTTGACAATTATCATCGTTCTGGAACCTTTCCACAATCTTTCCTCTATCCCGACTAGCTCCGGTCATTACCAGATGATCAATTCCGCTGGCTTCCATATCCTGGGAAACGCACTCCAGGGAATGGAGATAATTGGCAAAAACAAGCACCTTATGCCTGCCGGCCACGGCATCTGTCACATGCTCCATGAGTATTTCGCGCTTGGGAGAAATAATTCTGTTGTCACTTTTGATTTCAGGAATGGAAGCTATCTGGCGAAGTTCACCCAGGGCCTGGAGTATAAAAAACTTGGATCTTTTCAGCCCCTTGTTCTGGATCTCCTCTCTAATGGCTCTTTTATACATCAAGCGTCTCTGGTTATAGAGTTTTGCCTGCTCCCGGGACATATCCACAAACAGGGTCTGCTCCATCTTATCGGGAAGATCCTTTAACACTTCTGTTTTAAGCCTGCGCAGAATAAAAGGATAAATCTTTTTTCTTAACTCCTTTACAACGGCCTTGTTATCATTTTTCTGGATGGGATTTAGATAATTTTTTGTAAAATCAGAAGCCATTCCAAACATGGCTGGATTCAGGAATCTAAACAAGGCATAGAGTTCACCAAGATTATTTTCTATGGGAGTTCCGCTCAGGGCAAGGCGGTGATCAGCCTGTAACAGCATGACTGCTTTGGATGCCTTTGCATTAAGATTTTTAATGTTCTGGGATTCATCCAGAATAACCATGTGAAATTTTTCTTTTTTTAATTGTTCAATATCATTTCTCACCATGGCATAGGTGGTCAGGATAATATTGCTGGATAGAATAGCCTTCACGTCCCGGGCCTGACCATAGTAAAGGGCAAAAGAAAGCCTGGGTGCAAATCGTTTTAGTTCACTTTCCCAGTTAAAAAGAAGGGTTTTGGGCATGACAATGAGGGTGGGTTGTTCCTGGGCAGGATATATGGAAGCCAGCAGTGCAATGGCCTGGATGGTTTTTCCAAGCCCCATGTCGTCGGCAAGGCATCCGCCTAATTTGTGCTTGTGAAGATAGGAAGCCCACCTGAAACCCTGTTTCTGATAATTTCGAAGGGTTGCATTGATTGTTGGCAGTTTTTTTCTGGAATTTTTCAATTTATTAAATCCCAGAAAAATTTCCCTGGACCTGTTAAAAGCCTCTTTGGCGATTTTCTCTCCAATGAGTTCCTCCACAACCGGAAGATCAAAGAATGAGACTTTTATCCCGGATTTCTGCTTCTTGAAAATCCGGGCAAGTTTTTCCATATACTCAGGATTAATAATTGCATTGGTACCATCGCTCAACCGCACATAGGACTCTTTTTGATACTGTTTTAAAACCTCAGTAATGGAAAATTTTTCCCCGGAAAGTTCCAGAGTGGCCTCCCCCTCAAGAAAATCGATACCGTGGGAAAGGTTCAACCCCAGCATTGGCCTAACATATTTCACCTTATAGGATTTGAGTTTTTCCGCACCCATGACCGAGTATTGCGACAATAAAGAGGAAAGTTCCCTGGTGATAAATAGTTTTGCCAGGGCAGATTCAATAACCACAAAATTATCCTGGACATAAATGGCCTTATCCTGTTTCAGGGATCGGGCATGGCGTTTTAATGCGGTTTGAATATCATGGAAACAGGCTGCAATATCTCCGTGAACAAGGGGACTTAAGGTAATGATCTTTTCCATTTCATTTATGGAAACAATCCTGTCCATGTCAAAATTATCAAAAAAATCCGGAGAAAACCCAGGATAAGTTGCAGAAACCCTCAAATGGAGAGATTGATCCGGGGCAACATTTTCAAATATCAATGCAGGCCGGGTCTTTTTAGGATCTCCCCTGGTAACGGTATATCCTGAATAGGAGATTTCAACGTTGGTAAGATTGGAAAAAAATAATGTCAGATATTGTTCCAGAAGATCAAAACCCAAGGTGGTCTCAAACAAAGCAAGAGAATCAAAATGACTGCCAAGGGGCTTGACCCTGTAAATGGTCTGGTTAGAAAGGATATGGGTTTCCGTCACCGGCACAATGGGAAATATCTGTTTTGAACCATGCCATAGCTCCATGGTGGTTTCAAGCCCGTTCTCCTGCTTTTCTCTATTCTCCTGCTGTAACCTCTTCTTTTGCCCTGGCCCACTCTCCTGGAGACTCTCTTTGTTCTGATCTGTAATGACGAGTCTGACCCGGGCATCCCCAGGGGCCAGGTGTATCTTTTTCCCCTTGGCATCCACACAGCAATCTGAATTAAGAAGAAGGGAAAGCAGGTATTCGTTACCATTGAGATAGAATAAATTATCAGATGATTTCTCATCCCAGTCAATGCTGAAAGCTTCCTGCTCCCTGACTCTACTGATTTCCTTCAGGATACTTCGCTCATGGCCGGAATAAAACTCATACCCCGGGTCCACCTCTTTTCCAGAAGCATCAACAATGGCAAGGGATACTCCCTGGTCTGTGGAAGCCATTCTAAAGGCCAGGGATTCAGGAACCTTTACATTGCGTATGATGGGGGTTGTTTTTTTTAAGGTTTCAAACAAGGAAGAAATTTTTTGTACCATGGTTATGCTGCAGGCTCCTTCAAGTATGAACTTAGCTCGATAACGCGCTAATTTATTCTGTCCAGTTAAAATGGCAGACCAGGTTAATTTTTCTTTTTATTTTTTAATTTATCCAATAGGAATTCAAAGGAATTTTTTTCCAGAATCTGGCTGAACTGGGATCTGTAATTTCCTACCAGACTGACGCCTTCTATGATCAGGTCATAGATCTTCCATTCATCATTTCCCCTGGTAAACATTCGATAGCTGATTGGAATTTCAATGGTTTGAGTAATAATTTTTGTATCTACCTGGGCTTTTTTATTCTTGATCCGTTCTTTAAGGTAGATTACTTTTTCATCGTTATAAAATTCTATTTTGTTAATATATGTATCTTCAAGTAATTGGCTGAACAATGCAACAAACTCTGATTTTTCCTGGTTTGTTCTTTGTTTCCAGTGTCTGGCAAGGCTCAGTTGTGACATTTTTTCAAAATCAAATCGTTTTTCCACAATTTGTTTCAGAAGGCTTCTTTGTTTTCTCAAACAGGTTTCACAGGTTCCATTATTTAATTCCGGATTGCCCAGGACATCCAGAATTGAATCAATGGTCATCTTCAACTGATTCTGCGCAGGGGAAGCAGCTAAAACACCTCCGGAATTAAGACCTAGGACAGCAACAAGCACAACCATAATTTTTCCAATATATTTCATTTCAAAACTACTCCATTCAAGTTCAAGGTTCTATCAAGTTCATTGTTTCAGACAGGTTCATTGTTTCTGGCAGGTTCAAAGTTTTGGCAGACCGGATATCCAGTCAAAGGCGCAGGTGACACCAGGCTCAAGTCCTTCAATGGATCCAAATGTGGCATCTATGGTAAAGGCATCTGAACCAAACAATTCCACTGAGCCCAGATTAACGGACAAATAAACCAGACAAACCATTCCCATTATCATGAAAACGCCCACAGATATTTCTATTTTTCTTCCATACATGACGATTAATTTAAATCCTATAGTAATAAAGATGTCAAGATATAATCCACAATAAGTATGGAAAGGGAAGTCAGCACCACCGCATTGGTTGTGGCCCGGCTCATCCCTTCTGTTGTTGGAACTGCCATAAAACCCTTGAAGGAAGATATCCAGGTAATCAAGAGCCCGAAACTTAAGGACTTTAACATCCCTCCGTAAATATCGGTAAAGGTTATTGCCGTTACCATCTTACCGAAATAGGCTCCTTCATTCACCCCTAAAAGCTTGACACCCACTAGGTAGCCTCCAAAGATCCCAACAACATCAAAAAAAGCAGTCAAAAGGGGCATAAAAACAACACCTGGCTTCTGGGCAGTTATGATACAAAAGGGCCTCTCCTTGGAATCATTCCAGACATTACCTATGCCCAGGAAACCTTTGACCTGAAACCCGGTTCATCATTGACTGTTTATACAGATGGGATTACAGAAGCCACAAACGGGTCTGGAGAACTATAAGGCATGAAACGCTTAAAAATAGGTCAGGGGAGGATACCTCCCCCTTATCCTGCCTACTATCTCTTGCCAAGGATTGAACCGATTAACTCTTGGGGAAAGGGCTGTGATATCTTTTTTGCACCTGCTGAAAGGGGTTTGTTCAGGGGTTTGTGGCCTGATCCGGTGAAAACCGTGATCTCCTGGGTGGAAAATTCGATCTGATAGTTGGGTCTGATCCCTTTTCCTGTAGTACCGAAACATACCTTGGCACCGACATCATCACCCATATTTGTAAATAATTTTTGTAAAAAAACCGTTGAAAGCTGCCCCACACGTTCTTCATCCCAGGTGATACCTGTTTTTGCCCCTGTTTTTCCGCCTTTTTTAGCCGGTCTTTTTTTAGGTTTTAATTTGCTGATACGGGTTGACAATGCATTAAGTTTCATTCCTAAATTTTTAACAGACCGTTCCTGAATTTCACCTTCAGCCTGGGGCCTGAGCAAATCCAGCTGGGAATAAACCTCTTCATATCCTTCCTTTGAAGCATCAAGTGCATTTTGTTCTATTAATTGGAGAATATTCTCACATTTTCTATTTATTGCCTGCCTGGATTCCCGAAATTTATTAGGTTCCATTGCCCCTCCTTATCTTTAAAAAATTGATACTCCCTTAAATCACCTGGCAGATAAAAAATTCATCCTGCTTCAAATTTTTTTATTGATGCCTTTAGACCGGACACTAAATCCTACACTGCCTGAACACAGAATTCAAGGGTTTGACAAAATGAGCAATAGGATACGTATTAATGATGATGGTAATTTTTTTTGTCTGTTTAATATACCACCCGGGTGGTTTCTGCATCAAATAGATGCATTTCATTGAGGTTCATGCCCAGGGCTATCTCCTGGTTTGGCTTGAAAAGCTTTTTCCCTTCACTTCTGGACATCATCTTAACATCCATAATTTCAATGTGAAGATGGGTTTCATTGCCCAGGGGTTCTGCAACCTTTACATTTGCTTTGAATTCCCACTCTTGAGGAAGATCTATATGATCATCCAGGGGTATAATCTCTTCTGCCCTAAGCCCCAGTACAACCTTTTGATCATGAACCAGATTTGTTCCTTCCTTATCCGGGACAGGAATCTCAAGCCCTTCTTCAAACTGAATAAAGGTGCCATCCTGTTTTTTATTGATCCTGCAGTCAAGAAGATTCATGGGAGGCGTGCCAATAAATCCAGCCACAAATGTATTTGCCGGTTTTGAAAAAAGTTCAAGGGGTGTTCCTACCTGTTCAATGTATCCATCCTTGAGAACAACAATTCGATCCGCAAGGGTCATGGCCTCTACCTGGTCATGGGTCACATAAACCATGGTGGAATTAACCCGCTGGTGAAGCAGTTTAATTTCTGCTCTCATTTGAATACGAAGTTTGGCATCAAGATTTGACAGGGGCTCATCAAAAAGAAAAATTTCAGGTTTCCTGACCATGGCCCGACCCATGGCCACCCGCTGCCTCTGACCTCCGGAAAGTTCATGGGGTTTTCTCAGCAGCAGGTCTTCAAGCCCAAGAATAAGCCCTACTTCCTCAACCCTTTGCCTGATTTCGGCTTTGGGCGTTTTCATCAATGTTAATCCAAAGGACATATTATCATAAACATTCATGTGGGGATAAAGGGCGTAATTCTGAAACACCATGGCCAGACCCCGATCCTTTGGTGCAACATCATTTACTATTTCATCATTGATTGAAATCGTTCCTTCGGAAATTTCCTCCAGCCCAGCTATCATCCTCAACAGGGTGGATTTTCCACACCCTGAGGGACCCACAAGCACGATAAATTCTTTATCTTTTATATTAAGATTGATTCCGTGAACAACCTCTGTTTTACCATATTTTTTAATAACATTTTTAAATGTAAGCTCAGCCATGAAATATCCTGATTTCTAATATTTTAGTAAAATAATAAATCCCTTTAAATTTTTATAAATCCCTTTAAATTTTAAATAATGATTATTACCCAATTCTTTTTAAAAAAACAACTTTAATCTTGACTCTTGAGCCATATCAGATTAAATCTGAACAGATTCCATGTGAATGGAAACTCTTGTTTTTATTTTAGGTATAAATAATTAAATCAATGTAAAAAGTTTCCCAAAAACCAGGATAAGGAGGAAGATTAAATGAAATTAAGGAAATTGTCTGTAATTTTAATCATTGCCCTAGGCATTGCATTTCCAGCAGCTGTTTTTGCCAAACCCATTACCATCAACTGGTGGCATGCTCAGAGAAGTGCAAGGGGTGAAGTCGTTAAAAACATGATCAATGAATTTAATGCATCACAGTCAGACTATGAAGTTGTTGGAACTTTCAAAGGGAATTATGACGAAACCATGAATGCAGGTGTTGCAGCCTTCAGAGCTAAAAAGCAACCCCATCTCCTCCAGGTGTTTGAAGTGGGAACCCAGACCATGATGCTTTCAGGAGCAGTATATCCGGTGTTCAAACTGATGAAAGATATGGGGTATGATGTAGACTGGTCCCGGTATCTCCAGGCAGTTCTTTCCTATTACATGAATGCAGACGGAAATCTCATGTCCATGCCCTTTAACTCTTCCACCCCTATTATGTACTACAATGTGGATATGTTCAAAAAAGCAGGGATTGCGCCTTTATCAAAATCCACGCCCGTTACCTGGGATGAGATGGGAGAGATTACTAAAAAACTTGTCAGTGGTGGAATTGCTCCTGCCGGTTTGGTCACGGGATGGCAGTCCTGGACCCAGATTGAAAATTACTCTGCCATTCATAATATTCCCTTTGCCAGCAAGGCCAACGGGTATGAAGGGCTTGACTGCGAACTCATGATTAATAATCCCCAGGTGGTAAATCATATCACCCGGCTTAAGACATGGGCTGATGACAAGCGCTTCATGTATGGCGGTCAGAAATACCAGGGCCCGAAATCGGAATTTATTGCCCAGAATGCAGCAATTTATATTGATTCCATCAGCGGAATTGCAAAACTGAAAAAAGCGGTCAAAGATTTTAAATGGGATACCGCTCCCCTTCCCGTGGAAGCCGGGACAGCAAAACCCCAGAACAGCATCATTGGGGGTGCCTCCAACTGGGTACTTAATGGACATTCAAAAGCTGAATATAAAGGGGTTGCGGCCTTCCTGAAATTTCTAGCCAGCAATAAGATGCAGGAGTACTGGCACATGGAAACAGGGTATTTTCCCATCACCATCGATTCCTACGAATCCTTGAAAGCCAAGGGATATTATGCTGCCAATCCATTCCAGGAAGTGGGTATCAATCAGCTCAACCGGGCCATTCCCACTAAGATATCAAGGGGGCTGAGACTTGGCTATTTTGTTCAGATCAGAAATATCATCAACGAAGAGCTGGAACTTGTATGGAATGGGAAAAAATCTCCCCAGAAAGCTTTGAATGATGCAGTCGCAAGAAGTAATGTCCAGTTGAGAACATTTGAAAAAACCTATAAATAAGTAGCACTGTAATGAGTCCGATAAATAAATCGATATTTATCGGACTCATTTTTTTGCCCCAAATAAAAAAATGATAAAATCATGATAAAACGTTCATTTTTTAAATCAAAATATCTGCCTTATCTGTTGATTCTTCCCCAGATGCTTGTTACCCTGACTTTTTTCTATTGGCCGGCCATCCAGGGGATTATCCAGTCCTTTCTCTTAAGCGACCCCTTTGGAAGACAATCTAAATTTGTATGGTTTTACAATTATATTGAACTTTTTACAGATCCCCTTTACCTGAAATCAATTTTTACCACTCTTGTTTTCAGTATTGCGGTGGCTTCTGTTTCCATATCCCTGGGACTTTTCATAGCCTCCATGGCCAATCGGGCACTCAGGGCAAAGGCTCTGGTCAGAACCATGCTCATCTGGCCCTATGCTGTGGCACCGGCAATCTCCGGAATCATGTGGCTTTTCCTGCTTCATCCTTCCTATGGTGTTGTTGCCCTTGCAATAAAAAAATGGCTGGGGGTTGACTGGAACCCGGTTTTATATGGAAGCGATGCCATGGTAATGATTGTCATGGCCAGTGCCTGGAAACAGGTCAGTTATAATTTCGTATTTTTCATGGCAGGTCTGCAGGCAGTACCCAAATCCCTGATCGAAGCTGCAGCCATTGACGGCGCAAGCCCTTTTAAAAGATTCTGGTATATTACATTCCCTCTTTTATCTCCCACCTTTTTCTTTTTAACGGTAATGAATATTATTTATTCTTTTTTTGAAACATTTGGAATTATTCATACAGTTACCCAGGGGGGGCCTGGCGGCTCAACCAATATCCTGGTCTACAAGGTATACCAGGATGGATTTGTGGGCCTGAATTTAGGTTCTTCCTCAGCCCAGTCAGTGGTACTCATGTCCCTGATCATTGTTATCACCTTTCTTCAATTCAAATTTGTTGAAAAAAAGGTACAGTATGGTGGATAAATATTATGGTTGAAAAAACTCCGTTACTTGATTTTTTTACCTATGCATTTTTAATGCTGGGTATATTTATTGTTGGCTTTCCAATTATTTACAGCTTGATTGCTGCAACCCTGCCCCTGGAAGAAGTATCCAAGGTCCCCATGCCCCTTATTCCCGGCGATCAGTTTATGGTTAATATGAAAGAGGCCTGGTCAAGGGGTGATCTTGGGACCCAGATCATGAACTCCTTTATCATGGCATCCGGCATCACGTTTGGAAAAATTGTCGTATCCATGATAGGTGCATTTTCCATTGTTTATTTTGATTATAAATTCAGGGTTGTGGCCTTTGCATCGGTTTTCTGTACATTGATGCTGCCCGTGGAAGTCAGAATTCTTCCCACCTATGAAATGGCTGCCAATGTGCTCAGCCCTCTCCAGGCCATATGGGATTTATTACACCTGAACGGCCTTGTGTCATGGTTCAGCGGTAACGACATAAGTGTTACTCTCAATTGGAGTCTGCTGGACAGCTATTCAGGACTTGTTTTCCCTTTGATTGCTTCGGCAACCTGTACCTTTCTGTTCAGGCAGTTTTTCCTGACTGTTCCGGAAGAACTTTGCGAGGCTGCAAAGATGGACGGGGCTTCTCCCATGACTTTTTTCAGAAAAATTCTTTTTCCCCTGTCCAAGACAAATATTGCCGCCCTTGTGGTCATTGAATTTGTATATGGTTATAATCAATATCTCTGGCCTTTACTTGTTACCACAAATCCCAAAATGACAACTGCTGTCATTGGTCTGCAGAATCTCATACCCCAGGCCGACGATCTGCCCGAGTGGAATCTTGCCCTTGGAGCTGCAGTCCTTGTTATGCTTCCCCCTGTTTTGGTCGTTTTATTCATGCAGAGATGGTTTGTAAAAGGTTTGATTGAAAAGGAAAAATAATACGACAGCCAACCTCTGACAACTTTGCAGACAACGATAAATAAAATGATGATGAAATCAATAGAAAATTTCTCCCGTGAAAAAATTTCCAGAATCACTTATGTTCTTACGGATATTGATGACACCCTGACCAACGCAGGCAGAATCCCTGCAATTGCTTTCCAGGCCATGGAAGACCTTGACAAGGCCGGAATTAAAGTTATTCCCATCACTGGCAGGCCTGCCGGCTGGTGCGATCACATCGCCAGGATGTGGCCTGTCACAGGAGTCGTTGGTGAAAACGGAGCATTTTACTTTGTTTATGATATACATTCAAAAAAAATGGTCCGTTATTATTTTAAAACAGCCCTGGAAAGGGAGCAGGATAAAAAAAAACTGGAAATTGTACGACAAAAAATCCTGAACTCAATTCCAGGTTGTGTGGTCTCGGCGGATCAACAATACAGGGAAGCTGATCTTGCCATTGATTTTGCTGAAGATATTCCCTGTCTTTCCCAAACTGAAATTTCCAGAATTGCTGATATATTTGAACAAAATGGCGCATCTGCCAAAATCAGCTCAATCCATGTGAATGGGTGGTTTGGAGATTATGACAAACTTTCCATGAGCAAAATAATGTTCAAGAAAGTATTTGATATCGACCTTGACCAAATAAAAGAAAACATTATCTTTGTCGGAGACTCTCCCAATGATGAGCCCATGTTTGAATATTTTCCCAATGCTGTTGGTGTTGCCAATGTTCTGCAATTTTCTGACAGTCTTACATTCAAACCTGCCTGGATTACAAAAGAAAAAGGAGGTATTGGGTTTGCTCAGATGGCAAGGATACTTCTTCAATAATCTACTTTTTCAGCCTGGTTATTCACCAATACTGATCCCATTTTTACAGGCATTCAATTTCAAGGCATTCAAATAGAGGTAGTGAAAATATGTTTAGATTTTTTTTTAAAAAGGAAAGCCGGGTAGAAGAGTTAATATACTCCTATATTGAAAATTTTCAATTAATTTATGGTAATTTTGAAAAAGCGGTCTTGTGCTGCATTCAGCAACCATTATGTGAAGAATTCGATTTTCTAAAACGCCAGACCCATAAATATGAAGCCAAAGCAGATGATATTATAGATGAAATTAATAATCTCATGTATGGCAAAGTATTGATCCCTGACTCCCGGGAGGATATCATGAAACTCCTCCTTGCCATTGATAAGATACCAGGGCATCTTGAAATTGTTCTTTCCATGCTGAAATACCAGCATCTTGTTATCCCAAAAGAAATTATACCTGAAACCCTTGATCTGGTAAAAATCAGTCTGAGTTCCTGTGAAGCACTTTCGAAACAGGTGATCACCTTATTGAAAAAAGGTAAAGGCCTACGGGAGTTAATGAATAAAATTGATCGATATGAAAGTCATTGTGACCATATCGAAACAGAGCTTATCCAACAGGTATTCAATTCTGAAATTGATCCATTTATTAAACTTCAACTCAAGGAATTGATCATTTGTATGGGAGATATTTCCGACCAGGCTGACAGGGTATCTAAACTGGTGAATATTTTGAGCTTGAAAAGGAGGGTCTGATGCTTTCCCTTCTGGGCGGCATCTTCATGGGGTGGTCTCTGGGTGCCAATGACGCCTCAAACATTTTCGGAACCGCAGTAGCCTCAAGAATGATAAAATTCTGGACCGCAGCCATACTGGCTTCCTTATTTGTAATTTTAGGCGCACTAATATCAGGCCAGGCAGGGATTGAAACTTTACAGGGCCTTACCTCCTTTGATCTGCCCCAGGCAATAATAGCTTCAGTTGCCGCTGCATTAAGCGTCAGTATAATGACCTTGATGGGGTGGCCCGTATCCTCATCCCAGGCAGTTGTGGGTGCAATCCTGGGCATTGGTATCCTCAACAGCCAGATTAATGTATCAGGACTTGGGAAAGTTTTAATCTGCTGGTTTACAACCCCAGTTGGGGGAGCAATTATTACCATTCTACTCTATAGATCAATCGCCTTTTATTATAACCGCATCCCAATAAGTCTTTTTAGTGCTGATCGTTTATTGAAAATAGGCTTTATTTTTTTTGGTTCATACAGTGCCTATGCTCTGGGGGCAAACAATGTTGCCAATGTAACAGCTGTTTTTGTGGGAGCAGGCAAGTTAAGTGTTTTTCAAGCTGCTCTTATTGGCGGATTAAGTATTGCCTTTGGAATTCTCACCTTTTCACGTCCGGTAATGGAAACCGTGGGGAAAAAGCTAGTGGAACTGGATCCTTTTTCCGCCCTCATGGTTTCAATCTCCCTGGGAATCACAATACACATTTATACAATTATCGGCGTGCCAGTATCAAGTTCCCAGGCAATAATCGGTGGTGTACTGGGAATTGGAATTATAAAAGGAACCAATACTGTCAGTATGAAAACCTTAAAAAATATTTTTCTGGGCTGGTTCCTGACACCGGTTGTGGCCTGCGTCCTGGCAATTATTATTTCTTTTGGATCGTACCTGGAATATACAGGTCCCTGATATCCGCAATAAAGATGAATTTTATTCATAAAAATTTGGCCAATACTGCATTGTTGAAATTTTTTTACAAAAAAAGTGTAAACTACTTTTGAAGCATTATGAAGAATGCCAAAAATTTTTATTTTTACCTTGACAAGAAGCCGATTCATATCTTAATTATTAATCTTTAAATGGGGCAAATTTATCAGGGTTTCTGAAAACAGCCCACTCTCAGGGTAAGGGTTTCAAGACTCCTGAAAAGTCTGTGGTGGAAGGCTTGGAGGTATGAAAAATCCTCTTGGCAAATAGATTCTATCCATGGGTCTTTTGCTCTTCTAACCAATCAGAGGAAGGAATACTATGAAAAGACGAGAATTTATCAAAAAGGCCGGTGCCGGGACTGTTGCTGCTGGAGCTGCTGTGATTGCTGGAGCTCCTGCCGTACATGCACAGAAAACTATCGAGATTACAATGGTGACTACATGGCCTCGTGATTTTCCCGGTGTGGGTACTGGCGCCCAGCGCTTTGCAAAACGATTGTCTGATATGACCAATGGTCGTATGAAAGTTAATTATTATGCTGCCGGTGAACGGGTAAAGGCATTTGATTCCTTTGATGAGGTTGCCTCGGGCAATGCACAGATATATCATTGCGCCGAATACTATTGGAAAGGCAAGCACCCTGGCTGGGCTTATTTCTGCTCTGTTCCCTTTGGTTTAACCTACGCTGAAATGAACGCCTGGATTCGTTTTGGAGGAGGCCAGGAATTATATGATGAACTGGGTGCCGAATTTGGCGTCAAAGGATTACTCTGCGGTAATACCGGTTCCCAGATGGGCGGATGGTTTCGAAAAGAAATTAATTCTCCCGATGATCTGAAGGGGCTGAAAATGCGTATTCCAGGTCTTGGCGGCGATGTCATGGCCAAGCTGGGTGCTTCTACTGTTTCCCTTCCCGGAAGCCAGATTTATGAAAACCTGATTTCCGGATCAATTGATGCGACAGAGTGGATCGGCCCATGGAATGATTATTTCATGAAATTCTATGAAGCGGCCAAGTATTACTACTACCCGGGCATGCATGAACCAGGGGCAGCCCTGGGCATTGGAATGAATAAAAAATGGTGGGATGGCCTTTCAAGATCTGACCAGCTGATTATTGAAGCGGCTGCTGCCATGGAAAATGATTATCTAATGGCTGAATACAATGCAAATAATGGAGCATACCTTGCCAAACTTATTACTGAGCAGGGCGTGAAACTGCGTGAATTTAATGATGATGTCTATGACGCTTTTGGTGAAGCAGCTGCAGAAGTATTTGAAGAGACAAGAAAGCATAGTCCGCTGGCAGCAAAAATCCATGACAGTTTTCTAAAAGCACGTAAAGAGGTTGGCGGCTG
>JAOZST010000188.1:0-7481 GCA_029939535.1 Desulfobacteraceae bacterium
ATGGCAGCAATTGGGAGCTGTTGTGCATTTACTGCCATGACAATGAACACTCCCGTGATCAGGTTGCCGATGCCTATGCAGAAGGACCAAGCGATACTTCCCCTGATAAAGATTTTGTTGATAACCCTTTTGCCGGATTAGGAGATTTATTAAAGGGCAAACTGTCTGAATAAACATGTATTTTATTGATTCCCACTGCCATCTCCATGATGACCGGATATACAGGGATATTCCCAATATCCTGGCCAGGTCTGAAACAGCAGGTGTTGAATACATGGTGACCTGTGCAACCATGGAAAATAATTTTAAACAGACAGCAGGGCTTGCCGGGAAATATGGATCTGTGCTCCCGTGTTTTGGCATCCATCCCTGGTTTGTGGACAGCCTGTCTGATAACTGGCAGCAGACCCTTGAGATGTTTTTGACAACCCAAAGATCGGGGATAGGTGAAACAGGTCTTGATTTCATGGACAAAAAGACAGATCAGGATCTTCAGGTAAATGTTTTCTCCTTTCACCTGAAGCTTGCCAATGAACTGGAAAGGCCCATTAATATACATATCCGGAAAGCCTGGGATTCCTTTATCCATTTGCTTAAAAAAATAGGTCCTTTAAAAAAGCCTGGTCTGATTCATTCCTATTCCGGGTCTGCAGATATGATCCCTTTGTTTGAAAAATATAATTTATATATCTCTTTTTCAGGATCTGTTACACGACCCAATGCCAGAAAGGTGATAAAATCCCTGGAAATAGTTTCCAGGAACAGGATACTTCTTGAGACCGATGCACCGGATATCTACCCCAGCTTGCCAAAACCTGTGACAAATAAATTCAATGAACCGGAGAATTTGCCTTTTATTGCAGAAATTGCAGCAAAAAGAGCCAATATTGGATTTGAAGAATTAGCAAGCCATGCTTATCATAACGGCTTAACAGTATTTAATCCCATATTGCCCTGAGGGATAGTAATGAGGGATAGTAATGAGGAATAGTAAAAATAATGGATCTATTTGCACGCACTGAACAGCTGTTAGGCTCCAGGGCCATGGAGAAAATCAAAAAAGCCAGAATAGCTGTATTTGGTCTGGGGGCTGTGGGATCATTTGCCTGCGAAGCCCTTGCCAGATCAGGAATAGGGTATCTGCGCCTGGTTGATTTTGACCGGGTGGATGCCTCCAATATAAATCGTCAACTTTTTGCCTTGAATTCTACCATTGGAAAAGAAAAAGCAAACCTTGCCCATGACAGAGTTCGAGATATCAATCCCCTTTGTGAAGTGGATATCCACAGCTCCTTTGTCAATGCTGAAACCCTGACAGACCTTTTGTCCCGGGATCTTGATCTGGTGGTGGATGCCATTGACGGCCTGAATTCAAAGGTTAATCTGATTTTTAATGCCCGAAGCATGGGGCTACCGGTGGTTTCCAGCATGGGAGCAGGGGGAAGGACAGATATTTCCATGATTAAAACAGGGGACCTCTCCCAGACCTGTGTCTGCCCCCTGGCCCGGGTGGTACGCCAGCGGCTTCACCGCAGGGGATTGTATGAAGGGGTGGTCTGTGTTTATTCCATTGAAAAAGCCTTGAATAAACAACCCTATAGAAAGACCGATGTGAAAGATGCCCTGTCCGGCCACGGCCGTTCCCGTCCTCCCATTGGTACTGTTTCCTGGGTTCCGGGAAGCTTTGGCTTGAATATTGCTGCCCAGGCCATTAAGATCATCACCCGGGCATGACCATATTATCCAGGCAAGATCATGGTGCGATGAAATCCTTCTTGGTTAAACATAGTGGGTTATGAAATTTTGGGATATAAGGATAAAATTGGATTTGTAATGGATCACAATTTAATGTACTGTTATTTTGATTGTATTTACCGAAATACCAGAGATGAAAAATGGTATCAATGCAGGGATCTCTGTATAGACTGGATAGAAAAAAGGTCTGTCCGGTTACATATTGCCATGGATATAACGAAAAATAAACACATCGAAATGCAGCTTGAAAGCATGGTTAAAAAGAAAACCTCAAGCCTTACCAAAGAAATTGCCCGCAGAAAACAAACTGAGATAGAATTACTTCAAAAGAGCAATTATTTAGAACAGGCAAACCTTGCTTTAAAATCAATGCTTGATCATCGAGAAACAGAGAAAAGAGCTATTGAGGAAAATACCTATTTAAATTCATTATAGCCATAAAATGTGATAGTTTTTTCCATATTTTTTTAGTATTTAGCTTTCCGGTAAAATCCTGTATGTTTAAAACTCAGGTGCTTTGTCAGTGAAGGCAGGCATCTCATTACTTCCAATAAATTGGAGTATATAAAAATTCATAAAGTTATCAAAAAAGCTACAATATATACGTGGAGGTTGTAAAAATGAACACATTAAATAACTTATCAATTAAAGCTAACCTTTTTGCAGGATTTGGAGTAGTTACATTATAAAAGATAAATCAAAATTACTTTATTCGGTAATATGCTTTCTATTAATTGTAGTTATTATATCAGGTTATATAAAACAGCAAAACAAAGATAGATCAGGGGTTAAAACAATTCCCATTTCCGTCGGTATTAATAAAAGCATGAAATCAGCACCACTTGTTATTTCCTGGAAATCCGGCTATTTTCTGCAACAGGGCATCAAGGCCGAACTAAGCATGGAATCCTCTGCTGTACCGTTGTTAGATAAGCTTTTTTCAGGTGAGCTTGATATTATCTGCGCACCGGAACACCTGGTCGCCTTTAATGCCTTGAAGCGTGAAGATTTTCGGATTATCGCCACTTTGAATCGTAACCAGAGTCAGGAATTAATCATAAATAAAGATAGTGGCATTAAAGAGATCCGTCATCTCAAAGGCGCCAGAATTGGATTAAAGAAAAAAAGCAGTGCTTTTTATTTTTTATATCGACTGCTTTTGATCAATGGCATAAATTTATCCGATGTACACCTTGTTGACATACCTTCCTCAGAGCTCGCAGAAAGGGTGGCTGCAGGAAAAGTTGATGCCATAATAACATGGCCGCCTTTTACTACTCAGGCAAAGCAGAAACTTGGAAACAAAGCCTTATATTTCAATGTCCATATGGGAAGAGATATGTACTGGGTGTTGCTGGCAAAAAGCAGCTGGTGTGAAAAAAACAGTGAAATACTTGAAAACTTTTTATCTGCATTGCAGTCAGGTTTTGAATTGATGGAAAAATCCCCTGAAAAGGCAATGGCAATATCTTCAACATATTTTGGTTTTCCTGTTGATCGTATCAAAGAAGAGTGCGGGCTTTATAATTTCAGGTTGGAGCTTCCCCGGGGTCTTATACTTGCAATGGAGCAAGAGGCTGAATGGAAAATTCATCAATTGGAAAAAAATTCTCCAATCCCTGACTTCCTTAAATTGATTGAATTTGGACCCTTAGAAAAAGTGTACCCTGAAAAAGTCGATATAATTCACTAAACAGGTAGAAATATAATGTCCATAAAGAAGATGTCATATATAATTTTTTCAATTACTCTCTTGGTAATACTGACTTCCATATTGTCCCTGCCCTTTATATTTGATTCCTATAAAAAAGCACAAGCCTTTGAGGAGCTTTTAAAAGATACGGGGGTTGCTCTGAAAAACACATCATCAGCTTTAAGCGAATATTTGGTTTTCTCCATTCCAAGAGCAAAAGAGCAACTTGCATTGGCTGCTGGACATAAAAATCAATATCTGAATGAGCTGAAGCTTTTCAGTGCAGACCATCCCCTGATAACTCAATTGATTAAAAAACATCAGGATTTCCATAAAAACCTGGATATTCTTTTCAATAGTATGAACTCGGGAAAAAATAATATTATCTCTGAAAAAAATAAAAAATTAATTGTTAAGGAGATCGGTTCACAATTATTTTTGCTTTCAAGTGAGATATCAGGTTATGTAATGGAGCTATCATTCCTGGCCAGAAAAGATTTTATTTTTAAAAGCAATATTCTTATTGGCTCAATATTCATATGTGTTTTTATTTTAAGCGGGCTCCTTGGCTTTATGGTTTTATGGATGCAAAAGCGACTTGTTTCACCACTTCTCAATCTTCGAGATTCTGTTGAAAAAATTACACAGGGGAATTTCGCAGTAAAACCCACAATTCAGCGGAATGATGAGATTGGGAGCCTTGCAGATTCCTTTTCTGTCATGCAAAAATCGATACAGAAAAATATCATTAAAATCACAGAAGCCAGAGAGAATCTTCATATAACCCTCAACTCTATCGGTGATGGGGTAATTTCTACTGATATGCACGGCAGGATTGTCCGGATGAATCCCGTAGCTGAGAAACTTACCGGGTGGACATATAAAAAAGCTAAAGGAAAACAATTACCCACTGTATTTAATATTGTCCATGCCCAAACTGGTGAGCCAGCGGATAACCCTGTTGAGAAAGTGCTTTCAACTGGGAAGATTGTTGATTTGGCTAATCATACAGCATTAATTGCAAAGGATGGAAGCAAATGTCAGATTGCTGACTCTGGTGCACCCATCAGAGATACCAAAGAGAATATTACGGGTGTAGTCTTAGTATTCCGTGATGTGACAAAAGAATACCAATTGCGTGAGCAATACAGAACCTTGTTTGAAAAAACAAATGATGCCATCTTTATTGTAGAAAAAAGTACAGGACGTTATCTGGATGCCAATGCAGCAGCAGCCCAATTGACCGGTAGGACCCTGGGCGAACTGAAACAGCTGACCATTTATGATGTAGCACCGGACGGTGCTGATGAACGGCTTTTGGACATTGCTGGCTCAGATAAAGCCCTGGAGCGTGGAATTATTACCTATTATCAACCTGATAATACCCGGAAGATAGCCAAACTCAGCACAGTCCCTTTGAACGACAATGCAGTAATTGGTATTGCAAAGGATATCACACATGATCTGGAAGTGGAAAAACAGTTGCGCCAGTCCCAGAAAATGGAGGCTATTGGAACCCTTGCCGGAGGTATTGCCCATGATTTTAATAATATTTTATCCGGTATTTTGGGGTTTGCCCAATTAGCAAAAATGGATCTTGATAACCCTGGAAAAACTAAAAAAAATATAAATCAAATTGTGAAAGGCGCAAAAAGAGCAGCTGATCTTGTGCAACAGATTCTGACATTCAGCAGGCAGACCGAACAAAAAAAAAGTCAGTTTAAGCTGTATCTTATCGTCAAGGAAGCGATTAAATTTTTACGTTCTTCAATCCCTTCAACTATTGAAATTCAGGAAAATATATTGTCCCGGCAAACTGTATTAGCCGATCATACACAGGTACATCAAGTTGTCATGAATCTTTGTACTAATGCCTTCCAGGCGATGCATGATTCCGGGGGAACATTAACGGTGGAGTTGACTGATGTAGATATCCTGCCACAGGAGATTTCCTTAGGTGATGTTCATGTGCCAGGTAAATATATTAAACTTGAGGTCAGGGATACCGGTCACGGCATGGATAAAGAAACTTTAGAAAAAGTCTTTGAACCCTATTTTACTACAAAACAGCTTACTAAAGGAACGGGTCTCGGGCTGGCTGTGGTTGACGGGATTATTAAAAAACACAATGGTTTTGTAAAAATCTTTAGCGAAATTGGCCAAGGCTCTTCATTCCAGGTGTTCTGGCCGACAATTGAAAAAAAGAAGTTTAATAGTTTTTCAGAAAAAAAGAAAACAGTTATATTCAAAGGAACTGAGAAGGTCATGCTCGTGGATGATGAAGCAGATGTTCTTGAGACAACACAGAACATTCTTGAAAGTATAGGGTATAAAGTAACAAGTTTTAAAGATGGACTTTCAGCAATGAAGACATTTACAAAAAATCCTGATTTTTTTGATCTTGTTATCACCGATTTAACCATGCCGAAAATGGCAGGCGATGAATTATCCATACAGATTTTAAAATTAAGAAAAGATATTCCTATAATTCTTTGCACTGGGTTCAGCGAGGATGTATCAGAAGAGAAGGCTTCATCTCTGGGCATTAAAGGGTTTTTATTAAAGCCGTTTACGATGGCAGATTTTTCCAAAAAGATCCGAGAAGTACTGGATAATAAAATCAACTGTAAGTATTAAAAAATTTTCCCAGCCCCGGTGATATCTTTTTTTTCCGGGATTAGCAAAAAAAAGCATTTCTGGTTGATTAAGAGAATATGCAATGTTAATTGATAGGGCAGATAAAAGAAAAGATAAGGAGGTACAAGGAATATGAGAAAAATTATGAAATACCTGATTTTTATATGTCTACTGGGATGGATTTGTTCAGGGTTTCTATCAGCTCAGGAAATATATGTAACCGGTATTACCAAGATAACCATGCGCACAGGCCCCGGTGTTGAGCATAAAATCGTAGCCATGCTCACTTCGGGCACAAAGCTTGATACCCTTGAATATCAGAGAGACTGGTCAATGGTGAAAACCCAGGGCAACAAAACAGGTTGGGTTTTGACTCGTTTTTTAACCAAAGATGTTCCCAAGACTCTTCTGGTAAATAAATTGCAGAAAGAAAATGAACGTCTTGTGGCTGACCTTGAGCAGGCAGAGGAAAAAAATCTTGAATTAACCCGGAAAAATGAATCCCTTGTGGATATTGAAGAAAACTACAAGAAGCTGGAACAGGCATCTGCTGACTTTTTAAAATTGAATGCTGAATACAAGGAACTTGTCAAAAAGTCCCAGGAACAGAAAAAACAGATTGAATCCCTTGAAGAAAATATGAATAATGAGGAAAAATTATGGTTCCTCAGTGGAGCAGGTGTCTTGATTGTTGGGTTGATTTTCGGGTTAAGCACACGTAAAAAGAAAAAAAATTCCCTTTTATGAAGAGTCCTTTTTCATCTGAGGTCCTTATTTTTTATTGAATTCAGTTATGAATTTTTTGATCTGTTTTAAATAGGGGATCAGCACTATAACTACAATGGCGCCAAATATGTATTGGATCATGTGAAATCGCTGTTCTAGGAAATCAAAGCCATAACACCAGGCAATATTGGCTGTAAGGGTTCCCAGGGCAGTGGCTGTAAAATTTCTGAAAACACCCATCTTGAGCATATAACCTATTATGGAGCCCACAACAGGACCTGTAACCGGTAAAGGGACCATGACAAAAGTAAAAATACCGATCCATCCAAAGGAACTGATTTTTTCTTTTTGTTCAAGAGCTTTTACAGCCAGTTGATTCATGAATTTTTTTATCCATTCGATCTTCAGATAATTGGTGGTGCTCAAAACAAATCCTGAATAGGTGAAGCAGACAATCAATATCTCAATATAAAAATTAAAGGCAATGGTTGTAACGGGGTTGAATCCATTGAGGATGCACAACCCAATTCCGCCTGCGCGGCTGCCCACAAGGTGGGTCAAAAATACAAAAAACAATATTTTTGATATTTGAGAGTCGATAAATCCGTAAATACAAAGAATAATAAAAAGAGCGATTGTCATAATGCTGCCTAACAAAAGCAGTTTGCCC
>JAOZST010000045.1:0-9252 GCA_029939535.1 Desulfobacteraceae bacterium
AACCCAGACAACTTTCTTAGCCTGTTTTGCTGTTAAATCATCCTGTTAAATCATCCTGTTAAATCATCAAGGAACTCTTCAACCTGGCTTTTTCCAGACACAGATCTGTAAAAATTAATTTCTTTCATATTATCCAAGATGTTAACATGCAGGTTAACTAAGTCAAGAAGAAAATCCTATCAATTTTTTTCCTTCTAACAACTCGATTTTCTTTTTCTCACACTCTCAGATAACATATACTTGCATCCCATTAAGGCTAATTCTTTCTGATCACAACCCCCTGATTTGCCGTTAAGAAGCGATTGAGACCATGGGTGTAGATACCTCTATGACATTAGCTGGATGCTATTGGAGATTTCTTTTTGACAAATATCTTCATATCATTTAAATCAATATTGAAAATAGCAGATTAAAAGATCTATATTTGGGGATACCATAAGGAATTTTTTTTGTTTTATAGGAATATTAGGAATTGTTCTGCTTTTAGCTGGTCATTATTTTCTCGACAAAGGTAACTATTGTTATTTTCTTGGGATAGGGTTTATGTTAGCCGGATTTATTGGAATAAATAAAACATAATTATTCTGAACAAAAAGATGGCGTATGTGTAACTAATCAGAAAATAAAATTAAATCGCTAAGGACCGCAAATTTAAAAAAAAGAGGGTTAAAATGTCTTATTCACCTAAATTAAGTTCCGGATTTACATTTGCAAAAAACCGCAGCAATTTCATATCCCCCCAGTCAGGAATGTGTTCCTTCTGCACCCAAGATTGTAACGGGACCTGTGAGATTGCACAGGCAGCAGTGCTGGGTGCACAAACAGTATACCCAACCACAACAGGCACCAATCAAATTGCTTCGGAAAAAGATTATCCCATTGATTTTTCCCATTTTAACATCAACGGCCGGGTATTCGGCGCCATGGGTGTCAATGAAACCCAGGATGAAGCAAATATTTTCAATGTTAACCTGGAGAGGACTTACGGGACAATTAACCCGGTTAAAATGGCCATGCCCGTCATCCTTCCGGCATTGATCAAACTCAATTGGCAGGATTATTTTGCCGGGGCAGCCATGGCCGGGGTGACATGTGTGATTGGGGAACATGGCAGAAACAATGACCCGAATTTAAAAATAGAGAATGGAAGAGTCACGGATTACCCCCTGCTGGAAAAGGCCCTTGACTGTTTTCGCAGATATGACCGGGGTTATGGCCAGATTGTTCTCCAGAGCAATGTGGATGATGACCTCATGGAGGTTCCGAAAATAGCCATTCAGAAATATGGGGCCACTGCCATTGAAATCAAATTTGGCCAGGCTGCAAAGGGGACCCAGCCTGTTATACGGGTAAAGAATATTGAAGCTGCATTGAAACGCCAGGAACTGGGTGATGTGGTCATCCCGGACCCCAGTGATCCCTCCATTCAAAAAGCATATGAGGATGGAGTCTGCCCCAATTTTCACACCTATTCAAGACTGCCTTTGTGGAATGAAGAATCCCTGATCACCCATATTATATCGCTTAGGGATATAGGGGCCGAAAACATTTATTTTAAAATGGCGGGATACGACAGAAAGGATATAGAACGGGTTCTTCGGATTGCCTGTGAGGCAAAGGTGGACATGGTCACCTTTGACGGTGCTGGAGGAGGGTCTGGATACAGCCCTTCAAAAATGATGAACGAGTGGTCCCTGCCCACGGTCTGCCTGGAGGATGCTGCTGTACGCATCTGTGACCAATTGAAAGCAGAGAAATTAAGCCCGCCCGCCATCATTATGACCGGTGGGTTTGCCAGTGAAGATCAGGTTTTTAAAGGCCTGGCCTATGGTGATGGTCATGTCCTGGGGATTGGTCTGTGCCGTGCGTCCATGGCTGCTGCCATGACAGGTAAAACAATCGGCGAACAGATAAAAAACCAGAATGTGCCGGAAAGGTTTAAACCCTATGGCTCTACAATTGAAGAAATATTCTGCGATCTTCCGGATTTAAGAGCCATTTACGGTACAAGGGCCAATGAATTTTCCACTGGGGCCATCGGGGTGTTTTCCTATCTCAATAAAATTGCCTTTGGGTTGAAACATTTTGCTGCCCTGAACCGGAAATTCAACCTGGACCTTCTGGATAAAACCGACCTTATCCCTCTGACATCAGAGGCAAGGGCGTTGATGGCAAATAAGTGGTTTATGCCCATAAAAAAATAGCCGGTTAAAAGGGGGGAGAAAACTGTTACAGCTTCATTTAAGCATTCTCCCCTGTAAAATAGACTCTTATACTGATAGAGAATTTCCGCACTTCTGGCGGGTGATCCTAACTAACATACCCCTCATCCACCAGCATATCTTCCCGCCCCTGGGCCGCACCATTGGCAAGATCATCAGCCCTTTCATTAAAAGGGTTGTCCGCATGCCCCTTAACCCATTTGAAACCCAGTTTCGGAAACAGCTCAACAAGATCCAGCATGATTCCCCAGAGGTCAGGATTGAGTGCTGGTTTTCCATCGCCTTTTTTCCAGCCCTTTTTACGCCACCCTTTTGCCCATCCTCTGGTGATCCCGTTGATTGTGTATTGGGAGTCGGAATGAATCGTAATGGTTTCATCCTTAAACTCTTTGAGAGTCTCCAGGGCATTAATAACAGCCATCATTTCCATACGGTTATTGGTGGTATGTTCGTATCCCTGGGAATATTCGCGGGTTTCTCCATGCATCTGTATGATAGCCCCCCAGCCACCAGGACCAGGATTGTTTAGTGCAGATCCATCTGTATAGACGGTGATTCCACTTAAAGGATCTTTGGATGGCTTAATGATCTTTTCCTGACTCTTCCCAATAGCAGGTATCTTTGCTGGTAAACGCTCGAAGATCTGATAGACACTTCCTGGATGGTTAGCCTGATACTCTTTAGCCTCTTTGGCATTTGTAAAGATTGCTCCGTATCCACGAGATTTTGATGTTGATATAATATGGTATTTCATAAAACTCCTTTTCTGATTAAATAAATGGTCTTTACACTACAGTAAAATCAGGTTAAATGGCAATAACGGGGATAATTTTTCAATGCTTGACAGCAATCATTTACTTATCTATTCTGATTCCATATTCAAAAAGCTTGGTTATACATTTTTTTTCAATCTTTCAATCCTGGTAAGGTGAGAATTGGTAAGGTGAGAATTGGTAAGGCAAAAATTGGTAAGATGAAAATTTTTGCACCTGGAAAAAATTATGAATGAATGTACTTTTACCCACAGGTGTATCGTTGAAACCATTGATGGCTTGCAGGAGGGTCTGACCCATTTTTCAGGTCCAAGCCGGACTGCTGTTATTTATTCTATTAAACCCGATGATCCCATCCGGATTTATGATCCTCAAAGCCTTTTGACAGGCCATGAGCCAAAATTCAAGGAGTTGTATTTAGACACGGATGAGTGGCAAAAAAAAACAGGAATTTCCTATGACAAAAAAAAATTCAGCAACTTGACTCCGGAAAAAAATCTGGAACTGGCTGGACTGATTTCCCATGGCGGACGCTCAAGTTCTGCTGTATATCAAATGTGGTTTACAGAACATCACCCGGATATGTGCTCCATTGGTCCCACTGAACGGTGGCTGGAGCAGGCTGTCTGGAGATTCTCCCATGATATTGCCAATGAAGCAGATCTGTACACAGGCATTTCAGGGAGCTTCCTGAGGGAATATGCCACCCATGCTGTCCGGGATTATCTTGTGGATGAAATGAATGTCCTGCTGGGGTGGGACACACGGGTTCGGATCTATCCCCTTTTGGAAGCAGTTCTCAAAATATCAAGAACCCGTGAAGAAAAGGCCTGGCCAAAGGGTGAATTACTTTTTGTTGAAAAACGATCACTTCCAAAAATGAAATTCATTGCAAAATTTCCAACAACAGAGCAGCCAAAATTGGACAATGTAGAGCACATTAGAAAGCTTCTCCAATCTGTTGAAAACTCGGACCGAAAGCTGGTGTCAGATGAAAAATCAATTATCGGCATTATAAGTAGGCAGGAAAAACCCAATTTTTCCATCACTGCTGATTTTAAGGGTAAATATGGCTTTTTAAAGTTGAATAATAATGTAGTTTGCAGCTTTTCAGACGGCAGTTTTAAATCCACCACCCGGAAAGCAAAGCTGGTACAAGTCGAAGAAGCATTGCTTGACTCCAATATGGACAAAAAAGCAGCTTCCAGGCTATTTAAAATTGTCACCAGTATTGCCAATGGCGCGGCAAGACAACACCATGGCTGCTCCATTGTAATAGACCTCAATAAACAACCCATTTTTATCTCCGGCCATTCTTTTGAGCATCCACTTGATCTTACAAATTATGAACATCTGGATTTAACTAAATCCCTGTCAAAGGTAGACGGAGCCCTGCATCTTGGGGCTGATTTAAAACTTCATGGTTTTGCCTGTCTGCTGGATGGTCATTATATTTCAGGTGAAGACCGGGCTCGTGGTGCCCGTTATAATTCAGCTCTCCGATTCACAGCACAGCACAATAATATAATTGTGATTGTGGTTTCATCCGATGACCCTGTCTCCATAATGGTTGCCGGCAAGCCCCTGAATACCAGGAGCCAGTGGAAATCTTCAATTTGCTGCAACGGCCCGGTGCTGCTTGAAAAATGGGTGACAGCCTCAGAATCGTCCGATTGTTTGCCCTTATAAATCCATGGGAAGTAATACCCTAGTTTATATCTCTCCTGGTGGATATGTGTCTTTGTGTGAGATTGTAAATGACCAGATTTTTTCTTGACTTTTTTGATTAAGAACCAAGTTTATGGTAGTATTTTTAAATTAAAAAAATCATCTATAAACATGGGAGAAACTATGCCGGGTGTTTATGAAATATATGTAGAAGACCATTTTTCAGCGGCCCACGCATTAAAAGGATATGATGGAAACTGCTCCAGTATCCATGGGCACAACTGGATTGTACAGGCTTATATTCAGTGCTCAAAACTCAACAAACTGGGTATCGGTATTGATTTCAGGGATGTAAAAGGGGTGGTCAAGGATGTATTGAGTAAACTTGATCATACAAACCTCAACGAAGTGGTTGAATTCTCAAGCATCAATCCCACTTCAGAAAACCTTTCAAAATTCATTTACAAAGAGTTATCAAGGCGGCTGAACACAGACCATATCAAGGTGAGTAAAATAATGGTGTTTGAAAGTCCGGGATGCGGCTCTTCCTACCAGGAGATGTAAATGTCCCTGGACCTGTGTGAGATCTTTTACAGCCTCCAGGGGGAATCCACATTTGCAGGACTTCCCTGCACATTTGTCCGCCTTTCCGGCTGTAACCTGGATTGTACCTGGTGTGACACCGGGTATGCTAAAAATGAAGCTGTTTCCATGTCTCTGGAAGAGATCATTAAAAGGATCAGGGCCTTTGGCTGCAACCTGGTGGAAATCACAGGGGGTGAACCCCTTCTGCAGGAAGAGACATCTGATCTGATATCCAGGCTGCTCAACCGAAATTATCAGGTACTTTTGGAAACCAATGGCAGCAAAAGCATTCTCAGCATTGATCCAGGCTGTGTAAGGATTCTGGATATCAAATGCCCTTCCAGCAATGAAAGCGACTCCTTTTTATTTGAAAACCTGAAATATCTGACAGACACGGATGAAATCAAATTTGTGATCGGATCAAGGCAGGATTACGAATTTGCCAGATCCATTATTGAAAAAGAGTTGATCCAAAAATCAAAAACCAGGACCCATTTATCCCCTGTCTTTGGACAGATCACCCCTGAAAATCTTGCCTCCTGGATGCTGGAAGATAATCTCCAGGCAAGGCTCTCCCTTCAGCAGCATAAAATCATCTGGAACCCGGACCAAAGAGGAGTGTAATTATCCAATGACACAAAGAGCTGTGGTGCTTTCCAGCGGAGGCATCGACTCAACCACTGCCATGGCCATGGCAAAGGAAAAGGGGAATGAGGTTTACAGCCTGAGCTTCAGGTATGGGCAGCGACATTCAGCCGAACTTGCCTTTGCAAAAAAAGTAGCAGCAGCCCTTGGGGTCAGTGCCCATAAAATAATTGATATTGATCTGCGCCAATTCGGAGAATCAGCCCTTACCACCGATGATATAACAGTTCCCAAGCATGACCAGGTGGAGTTTCTGGATGAAGAAACCATACCCATAACCTATGTGCCGGCCCGGAATACCATCTTTCTTTCCTATGCCATGGCCTGGGCAGAAGTTTTAAAGGCATCATCCATTTATATCGGGGTTACTGCCGTGGATTATTCAGGATATCCCGACTGCAGACCAAAATTTATAAATGCATTTCAAACCATGGCAAATCTGGCAACCGTTACCGGTGTGACCAGGGAAACCGTGTTGAAAATTGAGACCCCCCTGATCGATATGTCCAAGGGTGAAATCATCGCAGCCGGGAATTCTCTCGGCGTTGACTATTCCCTGACAATATCCTGTTATGACCCGGATCAACATGACCGTTCCTGCGGCAGGTGCGATTCCTGCCTCCATAGAAAAAAAGGATTTAAAGAAGCCGGAATAAAAGATCCCACACCCTATTATGGATAATTAAGATCACTCTCTATTTTTGAGCTGCTCCCCATATATTTCCACTGGATGTTTCACCCTGATCCTGGAATTCTGACGGGCCAGCATGTCTGATATCTGCATAATACAGGCCGGACATGAGGTTGCCACGGTTGAACAGCCAGTATCCATTATATCCAGGGCTTTGTCCTCCCCGATAAGGGCAGACAGATCATAGTGGTCCAGGTTAAAACTGCCACCCATGCCGCAGCATTGGTCAGGTGCTGCCATCTCTACTAAATTTTTGCCGCAGGCCTTGATCACCTGCCTGGGTTCCTCAAAAACTCCCAGGGATTTTTTCAAATGACAGGGATCGTGGTAGGTGATTGTCTCCTGTGGACTTATTTCCTTTGGACTTATTTCTTTTGTATCTGTTTCTTTTAGACCTGTTTCCTGTGGATATGGTTTTTCTTTAAAGGGGGATGAAATATCAAATCGTTTTGCCATGAGCCAACTGATATCCACTGTTTTCTCGGCAATGACTGCCGCCTTTTCCAATAATTTCCCTATACCTGGATCATTTATCCCCTGTCCCTGGAGCAGGGTGGGCCAGAGGTTAATGATTGTAGAAGAACAGGTTGCACAGGCCGTGACCAGATAATCAAAATCCCGGGCTGAAAAAAGGTTCACATGAAAGGCCAAAAGTTTTTTAAAGGTTTTCATGTCCCCGGAGGCAAGGGCCGGGATTCCACAGCAGCCCTGATTTTCAGGGATAAAGACCCGGGCTTTGAAATGGGTAAGCACATCCATAACTGAATGGGCAATATTGGGGAAAACTTTGTCAATGAGACAACCCGTAAAAAAAGCAACCCTCAAACCTTTTCCTTTTTCCCTGAAATCCATTTCATTTATTTGACTGGAAAAAGGGGTATTGGACAAGGGAACCATGTGGCGATGGCGAAGAAGTGGGGAGGCAATACGGGCACAGGATGTGCCCTGGCTATTTTTTTCCTGCTTAAAGGCAAGCTTTTGAAATGGTGCTGCAGCCTCCATGAGCCGGTTAAAGGTCCTTGGGTTTGCCAGCAGATTTTTAAAAATGATTTTTTTGGCCAGGGACAGGCCAAGATACTGGTTGATAATGGATCTTGCCTTTAAAATTATCTGGACAGTATCCACATTACTGGGACACTTGTAAGAACAGGACCCGCACAAAAGGCAGCGATTGATGCGCTGGTTCACCCCCTTTGCATCATCAAACACCTGGTCGATGAGGCCTTTGATCAATGCAAGTTTTCCCCTGGACACATCAGACTCCTGCCTGGTTTTTGCATAAATGGGGCAGTTTGCCTGGCACATCCCGCACCGGGTGCAAATGGCCAGCTGGTCCTCAAGAGCCTTTACATCCCTGGCCAGTTTTTCCATCTTATTCATTGAGGGAATGGCAGTCATTCTAAATTTTCATCCCTGCACTGCAGGGGATTACTCATCTGCATTGAATCAATCAATTGTATCAGGCTTTGTTGGTTATTCAGGGAAGGATTCTCAAGCACTTTGTCAAACAGAATTTCCTTGATTTGGCCCACCTCGGGACCAGGGGCAATATGAAGATGCTCGATTATATCAAGGCCTGATATCTCAAGATCATTGATATTCAAAGTTGCCCGGTCAGACAATTCATTCTGGATTTTTCTGAATCGAACACGGAGCTCAGACAGGGTATAGGGCCTTTTTGCCAGGTTGCCTTTTTTATCTGCAATGCGCATGCGCAAAAAATCCCTAAAAGAAAGCCCATATTTTTCCAACATGGCAAGGAGACGTCGTGTTGCTTTAGGCGTGGTTTTGCCTGTCAAAGGCCTCATATGGGTTTGGACCAGGGCCAGGATATAATCTGTGTTGCAGGAAGAAAACCGCAAATTTTCAAGATCAGTTCCAATGGCATCGATCCTGGTTTCATGGCCAGCAAAGGTAATTCTATTGTCTTTTATCCCCTTTGCATCAAATTTTCCAGCATCATGGAGGAATCCGGCAAGCCTGAGCAAAGGCTGTCTGGCCGGCAAAGCATCTCCCACCAGGAGGCAGTGTTCAAAAACAGTTTCCCCGTGAAAAGGACCGCCATCCAGGGCAAAACACCGGTCAAGGCAGGGCAGTATACCTGCCAGAAGGCCTGTATCATGGAGACAATGAAAAAAACGGGAAGGCTTTTCCATTGCCATGGCCTTGATAAGTTCCAGTTGAATCCGTTCTCCTGCCACCCTTTCCCGGATCATGGGAGCATGTTTTACAATAGCCTTTAAAGAATCAGAAGACAGTGTCCCTTTAAACCGGGCTGCAAACCTGCATGCCCGCACCATGCGCAAAGGATCTTCAAGTATCCGGTCCTCTGGGTTACGGGTAAATCGAATAATTTTTTTTTCAAGATCCTTTTTCCCATCAAATGGGTCCACAAGGATATTTGTCATGGGATCCCAGGCCATGCTGTTGATGGTGAAATCTCTCATGCCAAGATCAGCCTCAGGGAATTGGTCTGATTCAGGAAACAAATCCTGCCCTGCCCTGCAGGATGCCACCTCAATTCCATTGACCAGACACAGGGGAAATGTCTTGCCCACCCTCCTGCAATTGACAAACAGAGTTTCAATTTCACTGGCACTAGCATTGGTCAAAATATCCACGTCACCATAATTCTGATATTGGAAATTCTGATATTGGGAATTCTGAT
>JAOZST010000045.1:9352-24552 GCA_029939535.1 Desulfobacteraceae bacterium
TGGGAATTCTGATTTAGATAATTCTGGTATTGAAAACTCTGATTTGGAGCATCCTGGTTCAATTGGTTCAGCACCATGTCCCTGACAGCACCACCCACAATATAGGATTTATACCCGTTCTGATCCAGGGTATTGAGTATGCCCTGGACAAGGTCCCTGTTTTTACTTAAATTCAGGTTCCCCATCTTTTTCCCAGATCATGGACTGCTCCCAAATGGTCCATGATTCTGGCCACCACAGTATCCACAAGATCTTCCATTGTTTCAGAAAAGTTATAAAAAGAGGGCGAAGGCGGCAGGATAATTGCACCGGCCCTTGCTGCCCGTGTCATGTTCTCAAGATGAATCAACCCGAAGGGCGTTTCCCTGGGAACCAGAACAAGGGCACGTTTTTCCTTCAGGCTTACATCACAGGACCGGGTAATCAAATTATCACCATAGCCTGCAGCCACGGCTGAAAGGGTTTTCATTGAGCATGGGGCAACTGCCATTCCGTCATGGAGAAAAGATCCCGATGCAGGGGCAGATGCAATTTCATCCTGAAAAAATACCTCAGGACCTGGGCTATGGACCTGATCCTGATACTTATCTTTGTCCTTATCAAGGCCAACACCATATTGTTCAAGAAATTTAAGAAACGAAACTTTATTATCATATCCCATTTCATGGATCAGCACTTTCCGGCCGGCATTTGAAAGGATGATCAGCACCCTGCTGCCCGTCTCAACCAGGGCTTTTATAAGCCTTACTCCGTAGATAACTCCCGATGCACCGGTGATGGCCACAATATAGGTTTTATTTTGATTTACTTTGTTTTTATTGAATCTATTTTGATCAGGGTTCATCTAAAACAGACCTCTGTTAACACGCCAATGAAAAGAAGTATGGACACCACAGAATTAATATGGAAAAAAGCCATATCAATATGGATAAGATTGTCCGGTTTTACCAATCTGTGCTCAATCAATAAAAGGATGGCAATAAGGGCCAGAAAAAATAAAAAGATGACGTGCATTTGAAAATTAATATACATGGCCAAGAAAAACACCATGGTCAGCACATGGAACAGAGAGGATATCTGCATGGCCTTTTTGGGACCCAGGTTTGACGGCAGGGAAAAAAGTTTCTGTTCCCTGTCAAAATCAATATCCTGACAGGCATATAAAATGTCAAACCCGGCAATATATGTCCACAGACTCAGGCTCAGAAACACTATTCCCAGGGACAGGCTGCTGGTAATTGCCACCCATGCCCCCACGGGAGCCAGGGAGATGGCAAAGCCCAGATAGAGATGGCAGTATTTTGTAAACCTCTTGGTATAGGAATAAAACAACAAAAAAAACAGGACAGGAAAAGACAGGTAAAAACAAAGCAGGGACAGCATGGCGGCCGCCACCAAAAAGGCTATAGAAGAAACAACCACAAAAAAAATGGCTTCTTTTTGGGACAACACACCGGAGGGAATTTCCCGTACGGCGGTTCTGGGATTTTTCTTATCAATTGAAGCATCTACGATCCTGTTAAACCCCATGGCAGCCGACCTTGCACTCACCATGGCCAGGATTATCCAGGCAAGGTCCCAAATGGACGGAGTATTATTCTGCCAGGCCAGGACCACGGCAGACAAAGCAAAGGGAAGGGCAAAAATCGTATGGGAAAACTTGATCATCTTCCCGTATTCCATTGTTTTTTCCTTCAGGGTTTTCTTTTTTAAAACTGAATCCATTATTATAAAACCGGTTCTTAATAAATACCATATATTTGGGCATCACATTGAGGACAGGTTCCGTTCTCCTTTAGGTAATTTTCTATTGTATAGCCATGACGTTTGACAATAGTTGTATCACAGACCTGGCATTTAGTATTCTCAGACAATAGCCCGGGTACATTACCGGTGTAAACATGGTGCATTCCTGCCTTTTTACCGATATCAAATACCCTTTCCAGGGAAGAGACCCGGGTTGGTGATCTGTCCATCATTTTATAACTGGGATGGAACCTGGAAATATGCCAGGGAGTTTCAGGCCCCAGCTCTCTGACAAGGAATCGGGCCATGGAAGTCAGATCATCCGGATCATCATTCAGGCCGGGAATCAAAAGGGTGGTTACTTCCACCAGGATTCCAGCCTGTTTCAACTGCACAAGGTTTTCCTTTACCGGGCCCAGCCTGGCCTGGCAATATGTTTGATAAAACTTTTCATCAAAAGCTTTCAGATCCACATTCACAGCATCCAGGAAAGGGGTGATCATCTTGATAAGGTCGGTGCTCATATACCCGTTGGTAACAAAAATATTGGATAACCCATTTTCCCTGGCAAGCTTAGCGGTTTCATAGGCCAATTCAAAAAAAACAGTTGGCTCAGTATAGGTATAGGCAATGCTCTGGCATCCATTGGCCAGGGCCTGTTCCACAATGGTTTCAGGCTGGATCTTCTTACCCTGTATCATGCCCTTTCTATCCGAAGGCATCTGGGCGATATCAGAATTCTGACAGAATTGACATTTGAAATTACAGCCCACCGTTGCAATGGAATAGGAATATGATCCCGGCTTTAAATGAAAAATCGGCTTTTTTTCAATGGGGTCCACGCTGGAAGCAATGACCCTGTCAAGGACCAGGGATACCAGCCTGCCATCCTGATTTTCCCTGACATTGCAGATACCTTTTTTCCCATTTCCAATAATGCAAAAATGGTTACAGATTCTGCACTGGACCTTTTTGCCCTCCATTTTGTCATATAATAGAGTTTTCACTGCTCTTTTACCTTCATTCCCCTTACCAGCCCCGTGGCTGGCTTATAAATCTTTCTTGTCTGAATTTTCAATTCCAGGGGCCGGGTCCGGAATTTGGGTACTGGTTTGATCTGCATCCCGATTAATGTGCCGCAAAATGACTTTTGCACAAGCCTCCAATTTTCAATACGGGAGATCACAGGACCGCTGATAAAGGGAAACTGCAGTGTGGTCCTCCATTTAATCGGTACATTCCCAAGGATTGCAAACAATATTTGCCGCAATTCCCAGATACTGAAAAAATGGGCATGGGAATAGATATCCGGAGAAAAAAAACTCTTGAACCGTCGAAACATATTCAAAGGCCCATAGCGGTTAAGCACCCCTATAACAACCTGATCTTTAGCTACTCTGCAGGCTTCTTCAACAGCCTTGGCAGGCCTGTCCGTAAATTCCAGACTGGTAAACAACAGGGCAGAATCAAAGGCATTATCATCAAAGGGCAGGTCCTCTGCCATGCCCCTGTGGAGGTCCACCTTGCTGCCCAGACGTTCATGGGCCAGATCCAGCATATAGGGGGAAGGGTCAATTCCGGTCAGGTATAAGCCTTTTTCAATCAGAGGTTCAAGGCTCATGCCTGTTCCACAGCCGATATCAAGAATGCGCTGACCTTTTTGAAGAGACAAAAGGTCCAGGATTAATTTGATTTCAAGGTCAAGACAATGCTGGTTTTTTCCCTTATCAAACCAGGCATCATAATCTCCTGCATCCTTGAAATCAAATATTCTACCCATAATTATTTAATCATCTCCAACACTTTTTTCATCATCTCTTCCACAGCAAGCACAGCTTTTGAATCATCGGGAAGATCCAGCAAAGATCGTTGTTCCATGTCAAATTCAAGGAGATTGTTATCATCGGGGATTGTGCACACAATGGGAACCCCAATTTTTTCCACCTCATCCAGAAATGCCTGATTCAATGTTTCAGGTGCACGGTTTACGATCAGACCCTTGTGTTTGACATCCAGTTTGAGATCGTCCAGCATTTCATTGATACGGCCAACAGCCCTGAGCCCCCGCAGGGCATAATCCGTAACCATGAGAAGAATATCCACCTTACCGCTGGTCCTGCGGCTCAGATGTTCCATACCTGCTTCATTATCAACCAGAAGATATTTATAATTACCCTCCAGCTCCTCTGCAAACCGGTTCAGGATATTGTTGACCATGCAATAACAGCCCTGACCTTCCTGACGTCCCATGACCAGAAGGTCAAATTCCTTCTGCTCAATGAGCACCTGGTTCATGAGCATTTCAAGATACAGCATCTTGTCCATGCCCGAAGGGACGCTCTGGGGATCTTTCATGAAATTTTCCCGAATATCACCCACTGTCTTTTCTATTTCAAAACCAAGGGTTTCACCAAGGTTGCTGTTGGGATCTGCATCAATCGCGAGAAGAGGACCTTCCTGCTGTTTTACAAAATATCTTGTCACCAAAGCGGAAACCGTTGTTTTACCGACCCCGCCCTTACCGGACATTGCAATAACTTTACTCATATTCACTCCAGAATTCAGGTTAAATTTATGAGTACTAACATAAGGCAATCTTAACAAAAATCAATTATACTTTTAGAAAATAAACTGAATTGCCTGGAAACCAGCCTGAAATTCTTGAAAACGCACTGCCTGAAAAAGCGATTTGGCATGAAATACCATGCTAATGACCGCAAAATTTATGACTTGAATGAAATTGTTTGTCCATCTCTGCTCAATTTGTTTTATTGGCAGCCCTGAACTGAAAACTTTGGATGATGCTATCTTTTTTTATACCAGTCTGTATCCCCGTAAAGGCTGTCCAGACAATCCGGACAGATCCCGTGGGTAAAAGTCAGCTGGGAATGGTTTTCAAGATATGAGTCTACCTGTTCCCAGAACCCTTTGTCATCCCGAATTTTTTTGCACTGGGAACACATGGGCAGAAGGCCCCTGAGAATTTTCATTTCAACATGGGTTCTGATTCTTGCAAGAAGCTCGGCAGAATTAAAGGGTTTGGTTACATAGTCAACCCCGCCCGCATCAAAGCCTTTGACAACATCATCTGAATCGTCTTTAGCAGTTATAAAAATAACAGGAATATGCCGGCTACTGAAATCTGATTTTAAACTTCTGCACACATCATAGCCATCCATTTCCGGCATCATGATATCCAGAAGAATCAGGTCAGGATCATTTTTTTTGACAAAATTCAATGCCTGGTAACCACTCTGGGCCATGCCTACTTCATACCCGTTGTCTGAAAGAAGCTTTCCCAGAAATTGAAGGTTCTGGGGTTTGTCATCCACTGCAAGAATCAAGGACTTGTGTTTACTCATACCTATTCTCCCTTATTTCAGATGAAAATCAGCTAATCATTACGATGCAGTCCAAGGATTGACTCTATAATTTCAGAAGACTGCTGTGCCTGGCCAGAAGCCCCTTTCCATACCGTGTTCCCGGATTCAAGGACCAGAATGGAATCTGAAACCTGCAGGGCCCGCTGGGTACTCTGTTCCACAAGCAGGATGGTCAATCCCTTTTTATGTAATTCATCTATAACCCCATAGCAGATATCAATCGCCTTGGGCATCAACCCTAAAGACAACTCATCTATCAATAAAAGTCTGGGTTCTGCCATCAATGCCCTAGCAATTGCCAGCATCTGTTGTTCTCCACCGGATAAAGATCCTGATTTCTGGGTAAGGCGTTCACCTAATATAGGAAAAATTGAAATAATATTTTCAATATTTTTTTCACTTTGCAGTTTACTTGTGGTATACCCGCCTATAATTAAATTTTCCAGAACAGATAGCGTTTTAAAAAGTCTTCTTCCCTCAGGCACCAGTGAAATCCCCATTTTTACCCGTTCCATGGGTGTACAAGAGGTAATAACTTGTCCATCATATTCAATATCACCCCGGGTTATTTCAACATGCCCGGCCAGGGACATGATCAAAGAAGACTTGCCCGCACCATTTGCCCCGAGAATACTGGTTACAGAGCCTTTCTCAACTGACAGATCCAATTGGTTTACCACCTGCATATTACCATATCCGCAACAAAGGGTTTTTAATTTCAACATTTTTTCACCCTCCCAGATAAGCTGCACGAACTTGGGGCATTTTCATTACTGATTTTGGCTCTCCTTCAGCCAGGTCCCTGCCATTGTCCAAAACATGGAGTCGATCACTTATTCTAAGGACTTCACTTAAATTATGTTCAATCATAACAATGGTCATCCCCAGCTTTGAAATGCCTTTAATTGTATCTGCCAATTTTCCTGCTTCCTGGCTGTTAAGGCCTGCCAGGGGTTCATCCAAAAGTAATATTTTTGGTTCAACAGCAAGAGCCCTTGCCACCTCCAGGCGTTTGAGAACCCCAAGGGGCAGTTTGGAGACTTTCTGGTCTTTATATTTTTCAATACCCACAACTTCAAGAAATTTTGTGGCTTTATTTTTTTCCTGCATCCGGTTAAAGGTAACCAGAGATGATAGAATCCTTTTTACCTTCTTAAATCCCGCGGCAAATGCCACATTCTCAAGAACGGTCATGGATGTAAAGGGCCTTACTATTTGATGGGTAAGGGCCAGTCCCATGCGGATTCTTTTATGGGTTGGCAGATTTGATATATCATCCCCCCCCAGTTTCAAGGAGGCTCTCACAGGTGCAACAACCCCTGTGATTGCGTTTAAAAGAGTTGTTTTACCAGCTCCATTGGGACCGATAAGGCTTAAAAACTCTCCATCTTCAACGAAAAAATGGACATTATCAAGTGCTGTTAAACCACCGAATTTAACAGTAACATACTCTGCCAGAAGGATTGTTGTCATCTCAGATTCCTTTTTTTGTACAACATTTTATAAAAACCTGCCAGTCCGTCCGGGGCAAAACGCATAACTGAAAATAATAAAATACCATACAACAGCAACTTATAGTCATTGATAAACCGAAATATTTCCGGCATCAGAGAAAGAAATATAGTTGCCAGTACAACACCAAAAATAGAACCAATACCTCCCACGGCAACCATGGACAAAATAGTTATTGATTGGATAAAACCAAAGACATCAGGAATAATAAAACGGGTATAATAGGCATACAGCCCTCCAGCCAGCCCTGCCATGGCAGTTCCCATTGCAAAGGCTGTGATTTTATAGGATTTTACGTCCAGGCCCAGGGTTTTGGCTGTCTGCTCATCATCGGCCACCGCATCAAAGGCATATCCCATCCAGGACCGTTTCACATACCAGGAAAAAAGAATGGCCAGCAATACAAAAATCAAAACCAGACAAAGATAGGCCGGCTTTTCCATCCCCGGGGAAGGGATGCCTGAGATACCCATTTCCCCGCCTAAGAATTCCTGCTGCCGGACAATTCCCACAAAAAGAAATGCCACACCCATGGTAACAATGGCCAGAAAATCCTCCCTGACCCGAAGGCTTGTCAAGCCTATGACAGCACCCACAATACCTGCCAGTAAAAACCCGGCTCCAAGGGTGAGATAAATTGGCCAGCCAATCTTGGCCAGCAATGCTGCTGTATATGCGCCTATACCAAAAAAGGCGGCATGCCCAAGGCTGATCTGACCGCAGTAACCTGTAATAAGATTCAAGCTGACCGCAAGGATGATGTTAATGCCGACAACAGTGGCAAGACTTATTTCATATAACCCCATAGCTTACCTCGATGCAAAAAGACCGGTTGGTTTTATCATCAGAACAACAATCAAAAAAGCAAATGCAATGGCATCCCGGTCCAGTAAATTCCCGACATAGATTGTGCCAAAGGCTTCTATAATACCCAGCGCCAAAGAGGCAATCAAGGTGCCTGTAACATTTCCCAGGCCACCAAGCACAATAATGGCCAGGGATTTATAAGAGGGAACCGCACCCATGGTAGGCTCCACAAGGTTGCTTAAAAGGGCAACCAGAACCCCGGCCACTGCCGCCAGTGCGCTGCCCATAAAAAAAACCAGGTACCTTACCCTGACCGGATCAATACCAAAACAGGCTGAAATTTCAGGATCATCAACTGTTGCCCTCCATCCAATCCCGATACGCGTTCTCTGGGAAATCCAGGCAAGGATGCCCAGCAGGATGATATTGGTAATCATGGTAATAATCTGGCAGGCCCTTAAATGGATATCAAAAAACACCACAACACTCTGCAGGGGTGCTGATACGAAACTAAGCCCAAAGGGTCCGAAAACAAGCCTGAAAAGTTCTTCCATCCCGATATAAAGTCCAATGGAGGCAATCAATGCCACATGGGGAGGCCGGTTTAATATGGGCTCATACACCAGTCGATATATGGCCATTCCCATAACCCCGGAACCAATGGCAGCCAGAAATATACCGGCAGTCAGACTGCCGGTCTGATTGGTCAATATAACTCCCAGATATGCCCCCAGGGTAAAAAGCCCTGCATGGGCCACATGGAGTACCCGTAAAAGACCGTATACAAGGGTCAACCCCACTGCAATAATGGCGTAGGTTGACCCCTGTATCAACCCCTGGATAAAAAGTTCAATATAAAGCACAATCCCTTATCCTTGATTTTATTTTTCAGGGGGAGCCAGAAGTTCTGGATCATCAATGACGGAATGATGGTGCCATTGACCATTTTTGACCACCTGGTTCTGAACACTTTTCCTTACCTCTCCCAGGCTGTTGAACTCAATGGTTCCAGTTGAAGCCTTCAAGGATATCCCGGCAAGAGCTGCTCTGATTTTTTCCGGATCTATACTTTTTGCCTTTTCCATGGCAAGGGCAGCAACTTGAACTGCGGTATGGGCAGATGCTGCAACCATATCCGCCTTGTAGCCTGCAAGTTCTTCAAAATTTCTGATAAAATCTTTTGTTTCCTGAGCCGTGGAGTCCCGGTCAAGAGAGGTAGTAATGATAACTCCTTCTGCTGCTTTACCAGCAATCTCAATAAACTTCTGGCCATCATACCCTTCCTGGCCGATAACCGGGACGGTGATACCGGATGCTCTCAGCTGGCTGACAAGGGGTCCTGCAGTAAAATAATATCCAGAGGCATAGATGGCATCTGGATTGTCGGATTTAACTTTGGCAACAATGGCGCCGAACTGGCGGTCTTTAATGGAGTATTGATACTCATTTACAATTGTAATTCCAAAGGTTTTGGCTTTTTCCTTAAAACCGGCAGCCAGAGATTTCCCAAAATCATTTTTCAAGGTAATCATGACCACTTTCTTTTTACCCAAAATTTCCCCGATGAGCTTTGCACCGGCACGTCCCTGAACTTCACCCAGGAAAGAGGTCCTGAAAACATAGTTCCCGGCTTTTGTGATATCCGGATGAATGGCATAGGCGGAGATATACGGAATTCCAGCTTCCTGAAAAATTCCTGCAGCAGATCGTGTGGGACCTGAATAACTTCCTGAAATCCCCACTGCAACTTTATCCTGACCAATTAATTTATTGGCAATGGGAATGGATTGGGAAGCATTGGCCTGGTCATCATAGATTACAAGTTCAAGCTTTTTCCCATTGATACCCCCATTTTCATTGATCTGTTTAACTGCCAGTTTGGCACCGAAGCTGGATGATTTCCCGTCAGATGCCGCAAACCCGGTCAGGGGTGCGTTAAATCCTATTTTAATGGTTTCACCTGCCCAGGAACTGCTGAAATACATGCAAACACCCATCATCAAAATTAGTAATAATTTATTTTTCATGACCTTTCTCCTTATAAATATTTTTTGTTGCCCCTGCCCTCTCTTTTTCTTATGGAAAATCGTTCTTGACTCAATAATCCCTATAATGGTCTATACAAGCACATATCCCGTGTCAAGGGGTTTTTAAAAAACCAGAATGCATCCAGTAGCAAAATTAAAAAAATGAGCCATTCTGATCAAAAAACCAAAGTATTGACAAAACAGGCATAATTATGTAGAAATTCGATCAACTTCTGTCAGAAGACAGAAATTTTAAACAGTCGGAAAAATATATAAAACAGCGCCATGGAGGCATTTGAATTTCCATTGGGAAATCAGCTCTTTATGGTGCTGTTTCTTTTTGGAGTAACCTTTGGATAAAAAATGTCTACTGACAAAATAATAAAATTTATATTCTCACCTCTGAAAGGCATGACGATATTACTGGTCTCCATGGTCCTGCTTCTTCCAAATCAGACACTTTCTGCCCAAGAGACAAGATCCATCAGGGACAGCATTGGCAGAACCGTGACCATTCCCGCAACAATCAAACAAATTATCTGTTCCGGCCCCGGTGCATTGAGACTTGTCACCTACCTCAAAGCCCAGGATCTTGTGGTGGGAGTGGATGATATTGAAAAACGGAAAACCCAATTTGATGCACGGCCCTATGCCCTTGTCAATCCCAGATTTAAAACCCTTCCTGTTTTTGGAGGATTTCGGGGCAATGACAACCCTGAAAAAATCCTTGGGCTGCATCCCCTGCCCCAGGTAATTATTAAAACATTTCCCACCATGGGATATGACCCGGTCAAACTGGAAAAAAAGACTGATATTCCCGTGATCACCCTGGAATACGGTGATCTTTTCCCCAATCGTAAAAAATTATATGCTTCATTGACTATTCTGGGAAAGGCCCTTGCCAGGGAAGACCGGGCAAGGCTGGTCATTGATTTTTTTGAAACCCAGATTGCAGATCTTGAAAACCGTACCCAGAACCTGGCCCAGGGACAGAAAAAAAACTGTTTTGTAGGTGGTATTGCCTTTAAAGGCCCCCATGGGTTCCAGTCCACAGAGCCGGGATATCCGCCCTTTATTTTTGTAAATGCCAGAAACATCGCCAGGGACATCAGGGGCAAGAACCTGCGCCACAGTATTTTTTCCAAGGAAAAAATACTCATGGAAAACCCTGAAATCCTTTTTCTGGACCTGTCCACCCTTCAAATGGAAGATGACCAGGGAGGTTTGCATGAGTTAAAAAACGACCCGGTTTATAAAGGTTTGTCCGGGGTAATAAATGGAAAAGTATATGGCCTGCTCCCCTATAACTGGTATACTCAGAATTTCGGGTCAATTCTTGCTAATGCCTGGTTTATCGGAAAAACCCTCTACCCGGACCGGTTTAAGAATATTATTCCTGAACAAGAAGCCGACAAAATATATTCCTTTCTGGTGGCAGCCCCGGTTTTTGACCAGATGAACACCCTTTTTAAAAACATGGCTTTCCAACCTCTTAATCTAAAACCGGGCCTGGAACCGAAGCTGAAACCGAATCTGAAACCAAATCTCAAATAAGGAGACTGCCAAATGCACTTTGACCATGGGGAGGTGCCCCTGGAATATACCCGATACACCTGGCAGAAGTCCTTGTTTATCTTTATTATGTTTCTGTCCCTTATAATCGCCATTATGGCAAGTATTTCCCTGGGCTCGGTGAGAATCGGGATGGGAAATATTATCAATACCCTTATCCGCCAGCCCATATCCCGGCAGCTGGACCTGATCATCTTGCACATACGCCTGCCCCAGACCCTTACCGCAGTGGTTGCCGGAGCGGGACTTGCCGGGGCCGGAGCCGTGATGCAGTCGGTATTGCGGAATCCTCTAGCCTCTCCCTTTACCCTTGGGATTGCCCATGCAGCTGCCTTTGGTGCAGCCTTATCCGTCATGGTTCTGGGTTCCGGAGTCATGGCCGGCAGCCTTGCCAGTGCTGTAAACATTTCAAATCCTATGATCACCCTTGGTGCAGCCTTTGGTTTTTCCATGGCCACAGCCCTTGTTATAACCTTAATTTCAAAGACACGGGGATCTTCTCCAGAGGTAATGGTTCTCACAGGCGTGGCCCTGGGAGCCCTGTTCACTGCCGGGACAATGCTGCTCCAGTTTTTTGCCGATGATATCCAGCTGGCCGCCATGGTCTTCTGGGCCTTTGGCGATGTTGCCAGGACATCCTGGAATGACCTGGGAATCCTGTCTTGTATCACCCTGGTAATCCTGGTCTATTTTCTTGCAAATGCCTGGAATTACAATGCCATGGATATTGGGGATGAAACAGCCAGAGGACTTGGGGTAAGGGTTGAAGTGGTCAGGCTTTCAGGCATGATGACCTCCTCCCTGGCCACAGCTGTCATTATTTCCTTTGTTGGAATCATCGGTTTTGTAGGCCTTGTGGCCCCCCATATTGTCAGAAGAATCATTGGAGATGACCATAGATTCCTAATGCCGGCCACCATTCTCACAGGTGCATTAATCCTTCTGGTTTCAGATATTACAGCAAGGCTGATTCTTTTACCCCATGTACTGCCTGTTTCCATCTTTACTTCCTTTCTTGGCGCTCCTGTCTTTATTTACCTTATCATCAAAGGACATAAAAAATGATCCTCAACGTAAACGGCCTTTCCTTTGCCTATAAAAGCCACAAAACCCTGACAGATGTGAATTTCTCCATCAAAGAAGGAGAAACCACTGTGATCCTGGGTCCCAACGGGGTTGGAAAGACCACCCTGCTGAAATGTCTGAATTCAATCCTTTCACCAGAAAGCGGTAATATTCTTGTAAAAGGGAAAGACATCAATACCCTTACTATCCAACAGATTGCAAAGGAGATTGCCTATGTGGCCCAGAAAAATGACCCGGCCAGGATAACTGCTTTTGATGCCATTCTCATGGGTAGACGTCCCCATATCCGTTACCGGGCAGCCACGACTGATTTAAAAATAGTGGATGGAGTGATCAAAAGCCTGGGTCTTTCCCATAAGAGTCTCACCTATCTGGATCAGATGAGCGGAGGAGAACTGCAAAAGGTTGCCATTGCAAGGGCCCTGGTCCAGCAGACAGACCTGCTGCTGCTGGATGAACCCACGGCCAGTCTGGACCTAAGAAACCAGGCCCATATCCTCGGCCTTATCAGAAAAATTGTAAAAGGGCATCATATAGCTGCAGTGCTTACCATGCACGATCTCAATGCAGCATTGAGATATGCGGATAATTATATTTTCCTAAAGGACAAGACCATATTCTCCGCTGGGAATATCCATGAAATTTCACCGGAAATGGTGGAAGCTGTATATGGAATCAAAGTGGATATAATGCACCATAAAGGATTGCCAGTTGTCATTCCAATGGAAGAAGAAAAGGCAGCCTGACCCTTGATTTACAAATTTTTATGGTTAGGATGTATGGTTTATATAAACCCAGGTGTGATGTAAATAAAAAGCCAGTGATTTTTTTTACCAACCCTGATTTTAATTACCCAATTACCCCTAACCCAATGGAGCAAATATAATGAAACAACTTTTCTTCTACCTTTGTTTAACCCTGATTTTTCTTTCAGGAACCCATGCCCTGGCCAGCGGCTCAAAAATGGGCAAATCAAGCACCATATCAGAACTCCAGATTTCTGATATGGATGGTAACAAAAATGGTTCCATAAGCTTTGAAGAATTTAAAGCTGCCTTTCCCTCTATACGGCCAAATGTATTCAGTATTCTTGATAAAAATCAGGACGGCCAGTTAAATAAAGCTGAATGGCAGAGTTTTCAGGAAATGCATAAAGGCATGGGCGGATGATTGTCCCGATATGACAAACCCCGGAATAGAGTTTAAATAATGACTCTATCTCCGGGTTCCGGGATAAAGGTATTAAAACCCTTATTTTTCAAATTTTTTGCAAAGGCCTGGCTTTGTGAGGGTTCTCCATGGACAATCCCGATCTTTTTAATGTTGAGATTGGAACCTGTGATGATTCGCTCAAGCTCGTGCTTGTCCCCATGGGCTGAAAAACCTCCTATTTTTTCCACCCTGGCCTTTAATGGATAGCCTTTCCCCAATATTTTCACTTCCTGGGGGTCTGAAGAAACCCCTCCATTCCCTCCGGTTCCCCGGCTCCCACTATCAGCAAGGGCCGTGCCAAGATCTTCAATGCGGCGGCCCAGGGTATGCTGGGCCATATATCCCACCAGCAAAATAGTATTTTTTGGATTATGAATTTTATACCGTAGATGATGAAGAATCCGCCCGGCCTCACACATGCCCGATGCGGAAATAACCACATGGGGAGTCTCGTCCCGGGTCAGCTTCATGGATTCCTCAACTGTTTCCACAAATTTTATCCCCTTAAAATAAAAAGGATTCAGTCCGTTTTCAAGGAAGGTTGTATGGGTTTCATTGTCATAGCATTCCGGATGTTCACCAAATACCGTGGTGATATTGGAAGCCAGGGGGCTGTCCACATATATGGGCTGTTTTGGCACTTCTCCTTCTTCATAGAGTTTATGGAGCATATATATAATTTCCTGGGTACGGCCATAGGCAAAGGAAGGGATAATAACTGACCCGCCTTTTTTAAATGTAGAGATCAACACATGTTTAAGCCTATCTCCCAGGTCCTCCACTGGATCATGTTCCCGGTTCCCATAGGTGCTTTCCGTGAGAAAAAGGTCTATATCCCGGTCTGCCTCGTCAAATTCAAGGGTGGGATTCTTGAGAATGGGCTTGTCAAACCGCCCCACATCCCCTGTATACAATATTCTGGATGTTCTATCTGCCTGTTGAACAGTAATAAGGGAAAATGCAGACCCAAGGATATGGCCTGCCACATAAAATTTCACTGTGGTGTTCCTGCCAATGGTTACAGGAACCCCAAATGGATACCCGTCAATATAGGATAAGGACTGCCGTGCCTGGTCCATGGTATAGAGTGGAACCACTCTTTCCAGGCCATGGTCTTTCTGGAATTTTGCAATGGTCTCTGTGTTCAGTTCATAGGGGCTTTTTTTTAATAATTTCTTGATGTTGTTTCTTTCTTTGTTGGTCACATTTTGTTTGCTTTTTTTCTGTTCCAGCTGATAGAGAAAAGCCCGCAAAGATTTATAGTTCAGGTATTGGGCATCGGATTCCTGGATATGCCCGCTGTCCAGGAGCATATAACCCAGAGCATCCCTGGTGGGCCTGGTGGTTACTATCCTTCCGGAAAACTCCGATTCAGTGAGCAAAGGAATCCGGCCGGAATGATCAATATGAGCATGGGAAAGAACCATATTGGTAATTTTAGACCGGTCTATAGTAAAGATTCTGTTTTTTTCAGCACTTTCTTTTCGCCGTCCCTGAAACATGCCGCAGTCAAGGAGAATCTGATCGTTCCCTGTGTCCAGAAGATGCATTGACCCGGTTACTTCACCTGCTGCTCCGTAAAATCTAAGTTCCATATCCACCTCATTTTCAATATCAATCCGTTATACACCCTGAATCTGTAAGACGTCCTTTCCCGGCTGAGAATTTTTTATCATTTTAATTCTCTCCCCATTCAAATTTACCGTGCTATCGTACGAGCTTTTAGCCATTAGCTGTTAGCTAAAACCTAATGGCTAACGGCTAAATGCAAATTCCTATACTATAAAATTAATTAATTATTAAGGCCTGGCATTAAACTTTTCAACGCACCCTTTGCCTTTTCTTCAATTGATCC
>JAOZST010000046.1:0-5854 GCA_029939535.1 Desulfobacteraceae bacterium
TCATTTAATAACATTGCTGATTTATCAGGATATTGAGCAGTATTCTCAATATTCATTCAAAAAAGGATGTCAAATCAGGCACTTGACTTAATGATCAAATTACATTATTATGTAATGCAATCATATGTAATTTGATCATTAGGGAGCGGACTGGATGACTAACAAAGAAGAAAGATTGAAAACTATTGAACAGTTCATTGGGCAGAAAAAGGTGCTATCTTTTGAGAAACTCGTGCAATCTATGAATGTTTCAGACATTACGGTTCGGCGAGATTTACGGGCGTTAAATTATATGACGAGTTATACTCATCGCGGGCAGTTCATCACATTGCCCAAGATCCCCTGTTTTGACAACAACGGCATTTGGTTTTTCCATAAGATTGGCTTTTCTCAATACGGAAACAGTCTTGAGTCTATCCTAAAACTGATCGACAAAGGTAAACAGGGGGTTTCCAGAGAGGAATTGGAGGACATTCTTAAAATTGGCATTTCCAAACAAATACAGATCCTGATCGGGCAAGAAAAGCTGAACCGGGTAAAATTAGGCAGCAAATATATATACCTCTCAGAAGAGGTGATGAAAAACAAAAAGAAAAAATACAGACTTATAGGTTCCCGTCAAACGGAAGATTATTTTGAAAAGGATGTACGGAAAAAGGATTTGATTTTGCTCCTAAATTATTGTTGAACGACCCGTAATAATACAGGCGGTTGACGCATTGAAGGATATTGCCCAGATTACATCCCTTCCTTCTGAAAATATTACCATGGTTGCATCAGCTACCAAAGAGATGACAGCTACCATCAATGAAATTGTACAAAACACCCAGAAAGCGAACGAAATTTCAGGACAGGCTGTGGACAAGGCCCTGGAGGCAAATTCTCAAATAGAAACCTTGATCATGCAGCTCAATCCATTGGCAGGGTTATAGAAACCATTACCGACATTTCAGAGCAAGTAAATCTTCTGGCTTTGAATGCTACCATTGAGGCAGCCAGAGCAGGAGAAGCAGGCAAGGGTTTTATTGACCTTAAAGCCATGACCGAAAGGGTTAATGCAATAATTGGAAGTTTTAAAGTGTGAGTTTAATTTAAATAAAAAAAAAGGTTTTCAACAATAATAGTTGGAAGCCTTTTTTGCCTTTGGGATTTCCTAGGGTTAAAAACAAACATACCATAAGCGCTCACTATCAATTTTTTCAGCCTTTTTTGTTATTTTCCTTTTGTTTTTTTTCTGTCTCTACTCTCAAGTTTTCAATTATCCACCTGTTATTCTCTCTTAATTCGCTGATTGTGGGTTTTTTTATTTCATATAGGACATCTTCCATTTGCTCCATTAGTTTCAACATCCTGTCAAGTTTTTCAAAGGCAGGTGTATCTCTGATCCTGCCTTTGTTAATGCTATTTTTATATAAAAATTATTTATTTAATCCTTCGCAGGTGCTTTCTTGGCGCTTATATGTTGAACTTCTATTTTGATTAATTTTGTTACCTTGTCCATTTTTTCGATATATTTTTTTCCTTCTTCGATATACTCGGGAGAATATTTTTCCAGTATCCATAAAAATCCATTATAGCGTTCTTCCCCATGTACTTCTGATGCAATACCAAATGCCACAGTGCTGATAAACTCTGTAGAAAATTCCGAAGGAAGAATCTTTGTTTCTCCTACTACACAAAACGACACCTTTGAATTACTTTCTAAGTTGTCAAGTTTATGCCCAATCAATGCACAGTGAAAGTATATGGTATTATTTTTATACACATAGTTCAGAGGGACACCGTAAGGCTGGCAATCTGCTCCGACAGTCGATAAGATGCCGTATTCTCCTTTGTTGAGTAACCCCATGGCTTCTTCAATGCTGATCTGCTTATCTTTTCTCCGTAACTCTTTCATGGTAATGCTCCTTTGTTCATTCATTTATAAAGATAATAATTTTGTGTTGTAATATCATATAAATGTATCCATGTTAAGATTCAGTTTGGTGTTTTTTATGGATACAATTTTCGATTTTATTTAACGGATTTTGTACTGGATCTCAGGAGGAACAAGGACGAATGATAATTTTGAACACCAACGGGAAAACTCCCCTTTACCAACAACTTTATGAGCAAATAAAATAAAAAATTATTTTTTCACAAAGCAACAAAACCTCAAAGGGGGAAATAAGAAAAAAAATTGTGTCCTTTGCGGCTTTTAAACAGTAGCTGTTGGCTAAAGCCTAATGGCTAAATGCAAATTCTTATACTATTAAAACAAGTATTTCCAGATTTTCCATCCAGGTGACTCTTCTCTTTGCCATCCACTGGGTACGTTCATCATATGTTCTGGGTTTTTCCGTTTTAATTCGTTGATATGGGCCTGTTTTTCCTGTTCCATTTTTTCATAGGTCACAGTGGCACGATTAAAGACTTTTTTGTTAATGCTGGCCGCAATTCGGTCCACCTTTTCTATGAGGTCATCGCTTCTCTTGGATTGCTCAAAAAAAGTCATAAATTGTTTGTTCTTGATATCAAGAACCCGGGCATCAATACTGAAAGACCCTGCAAGTTCTGTGATACTGCCTGATAAAATAAAATCGCTGTTTGTCTGGGTAACAATTTCATGGATCAATTTGTTTTTTTTAAAATTATCAGTCTTTGACAAGAGGACTTCCATGTTTTTTTTGGGTACCACCACTACATTGCCCGGCCAGGAAAGCCGGGAGTAAAGCATATAAACTATGCCGTTCTGAATATGAGAAAGATCGTCAACCGAATTTATGGCAAAGGGAATTACAGCTATTGTTTTGATGTTTTCCGCTCTGGCAGTAGTCTGAGCTGGATTGCTGCAAATCAGCCCGAGAATTATTGCTGCCCAGAAAAAACGATTGAACAAAAGTGCTGGTTTCAAAAGATAACTCCAATTAAAGTTTTGATTTAAGCAATGGGGTAACTATTTTGGGATCTGCTTTGCCCCGGGTTCTTTTCATGATCTGGCCCATGAAAAAACTGAACAGATTAGTTTTTCCACCTCGATAGGCAGTTACTTCGTCAGGATTATCCTGAATTAGTTCATCCACCATCTCTTCAAGTTTTGTCTTGTCAGAAACCTGTTCCAGGCCTTTTTCTTTGACAATGTCGGCAGGATCATTCCCAGATACAATCATTGATTCAAATACAGTCTTGGCTCCATTGGCGTTAATGGTTCCTTTTTCAAGGAGCTTCAAAAGATTTGAAAAAGCCATGGCAGATACGGGTGACTGAGAAATGCCGAGTCCTCTGGAATTCAGCATGCCCATGAGGATGGTCATGGTCCAGTTGGCAGCCTGTTTGATATCTTTGAGACCTGATATTGTTTTTTCAAAATAATCAGCCAGATCAATATTGGCGGTAAGCACCCCAGCATCATAGGCAGACAATTGGAATTGCTTAATAAAGCGGGCCTTTTTTGCCGTTGGTAACTCTGGCATTTTTTCTGCTACGGACTGGATCCATTGCTGGTCCACAATCAATGGGACAAGATCAGGATCTGGAAAATACCGGTAATCGTGAGCTTCCTCCTTGCCGCGCATGGAAGCTGTTTTGTTTCTGCCGGGATCCCAGAGCCGGGTTTCCTGGATGACAGTGTTCCCCTCTTCAAGGACATATGCCTGACGCTCTATTTCATAGTTGATTGCTTTTTCAACATTTTTAAAGGAGTTGAGGTTTTTCAGCTCAGCCCGGATTCCGAATTCCTCTTGACCCACAGGGCGAAGGGAAATATTGGCATCGCACCTGAAACTTCCTTCTTCCATATTGCCGTCACAGACATCAATATATTTCAGAATAGCATGGAGTTTTCTCAGATATGCGCCAGCCTCTTTTGCAGATCGGATATCAGGTTCACTGACGATTTCTATGAGGGGTACGCCAGTGCGGTTCAAGTCAACATAGCTTTTGGCCCGTACAGGGTCATGGATGAGTTTGCCTGCATCTTCTTCCATGTGAATTCTGGTAATACCGATGGTTTTAAGGCCAGTTTCCTGGGTTTCTATGTCAAGGTGGCCATGTTCGGCAATGGGAAATTCATATTGGGATATCTGATAGCCCTTGGGCAGGTCTGGATAAAAATAATTTTTGCGATCAAATCGGCTTTCCCTTGCAATCTTGCATTCAGTGGCAAGGGCTGCTTTTATGGCAAAGGTCACTGCCTGTTTATTGAGCACAGGCAGCATGCCTGGCATTCCAGTGCATACAGGACAGGTATTCGTGTTGGGCGATTTCCCAAATTCAGTGGAGCAGCCGCAGAAAATTTTTGTTTTTGTTTTTAATTGGGCATGTACTTCAAGACCAATGACAGGTTCAAACTGCATAAATATATATTCCTATGGTTTTTGTTCACAATGTTCAACAATAGCCTTTCCTTATAACCCTGGGGAGTTTTTTTGGCAATGATTTTTTAAGGAGATATCTTTAATAAGGAATGAAAAATGATTTGCAAACATGCTGGGATTATTATATTTACTTGCAAAAACTAGGATGAATGTTAACAAAAAAAACTGGCTGGATCAAAGGGACTGTTTTTATTCTGTCAAGCATAAATCTTTAGATAAAAAGGATGATAGTGGATGAAATTTTTTTTCTGTGTCATGGGTATGGTCATGATTGTTGAGGGCCTTCCCTATTTTGTTTTTCCGGATAAAATGAAGGAAATGGTTCAAATGGTGATTGGCCTTGATGATACTAAACTCAGGCGATTTGGTTTCTTCCTGATGCTGGCCGGCCTGGGAGTCGTTTCCCTGGCCATGAAAGGAAATTAATGTATAAATTATCTGACTATGACTATGAACTGCCGGAAAGACATATTGCCCAGGTTCCCTGCAATGACAGGAGTGGATCAAAATTATTGCACATTCACCGGGAAAAAAATGTATTCAGTCATCATTTATTCAGGAATCTGACGGAACTTCTTACTCCCGGGGATCTGCTGGTGGTTAATAATACCAGGGTAATTCCAGCACGGCTGCTGGGGAAAAAATCCACAGGCGGCAGGGTGGAAGTGCTGGTTATTGATTACAGCAGGGGTATGCAGAAACTTGAAGAAACTGGTTTTTTTCAATGCGATTGTTTGATCAAGGCATCTAAAAGTCCTAAACAGGGAGCAATCCTTGATTTAGGGAATAATATAAATGCTGAGGTTGTACAGGTAAAGGACTATATCACGGAAGTCCGATTCCAAGGTGGCAGCAAATTTGTTGATTTTTTAAAAAACTCAGGCCAGATCCCTTTGCCTCCTTATATAAAACGGGCAGAGGATATGAATCTTGCTGAAAAAGACAGGGAAACCTACCAGACCGTTTATGCCGCAGAGGAAGGAGCCGTGGCAGCACCCACGGCAGGGCTTCATTTTACAGAATCATTGATGTCGGACCTTGGGGCAAAGGGCGTTGAGTTCGCAAATATAACCCTTCACGTGGGGTATGGTACTTTTGTTCCGGTTCGGGTGGAAGACATACGAGAGCACCAGATCCATTCAGAATTTTTTTCGATGTCCCAGGAGGCTGCCCAAAAAATCAACCAGGCAAAAAAGGAAAACAGACGGGTGATTGCCGTGGGTACTACATCTGTCAGAACCCTGGAGTTTCTGGCAGAAGAAAACGGGTGTGTAACGCATGGCACTGGAACTTGTGATTTGTTTATCTATCCGGGATATGCCTTTAAGTGTGTGGATGCCATGATCACCAATTTCCATCTTCCCCAGTCCACCCTGCTCATGCTGGTTTCTGCCTTTTATGAGCGGGCAAAAATGCTTGAGGCCTATGAAACTGCAATAAAAGAGGATTATCGATTTTTCAGCTATGGCGATGCCATGCTCATTGAATAAAAAAAGAGG